>JAHWJJ010000454.1 GCA_019348475.1 Gemmatimonadota bacterium
TCGCCGCAGCGGCCGAAGAGGCGATGTTCCGCGGCTACGCCTTTCAGGCGCTGGTCCAGGGGATCGGCGCGTGGCCGGCGGTCGTGGCGTCGTCGGCGCTGTTCGCGTATGCCCACGGGGGCAATACGAACGTCACCCCGCTCGCCCTGGCGAACATCTTCCTGGCGGGGGTGATGCTGGCGGTGGCATACCTGCGGACGCGGTCGCTGTGGTTCGCCACGGCGGTGCACCTGGGATGGAACTGGGCCATGGCGTCGCTGCTGGACTTTCCCGTCAGCGGCATCGTGATGGACATGCCGCTGTACACCGGACGCGAAGCCGGTCCGGACTGGCTGACCGGCGGCGCGTTCGGCCCCGAGGCCGGGCTGGCGGCCACGCTGACGATCGTCCTGGGCACGGCGTGGATGTGGCGCACCCGCCGGCTCGGCGAGTCTTCGCACATGCGGGCGCTGCGGCCGCTGGTCGACGACCGCCTGGGCCCGGAGCGGACGTGAGCCCCGCCCTCCGCTTCTGGGGGAGCGCCGCCGCGGCCTCCATCGGCTTCGCCGCGCTGGCGCCGCTCCCCATCGCGCTGAGCCCGGCGGCGGACCGGCACCACGTCTGGCTGCTGACGGTGTTCACGGCCGGCGTGATGCTGGCGCTGTTCGGCGCGGCGGCGCTCATCAGCGGCCGCCGGTCCGTAGGGATGCGCGACATCATCGACGCCGGGGGCGTGCGGCAGGCGCTGGAGCGCGCGGGGCGGGACCGCGTGGAAAGCCCGCCCTACACCTCGAACGCCGCCGTGTGGTGCATCGTCACCGGCGGGCTGCTGATGGTCGTCTACTTCGCGCTGTGGATGGCGCTGGGCTGAGGAAGGTACCGAGTACGAGTACCTCGTACCCAGTTCCTGATGTTTGCTACTCGGCACTCGGCACTCGAACCTGGGCACTTGAACCTCGTTCCTCCCTAGGACCGGTGCGCTGACATCTTGACCAGAGACTGAGCGAAATGCCGGAGATCAAGCGGGTCGCGGTGGTGGGGGCGGGGACGATGGGCAACGGCATCGTGCACGTGTTCGCGCAGACCGGCTACGACGTGGCGATGGTGGACGTGCGCGCCGAGGCGCTGCAGGGCGCGCTGAAGACCATCGGCGGCAACATGGACCGGCAGATCAGGAAGGGCGCGCTGGCGGAAGCGGACCGCGACACGGCGCTGGCCCGCATCCGCACGTCGACGGAAATCTCCGCCATCGCGGACGCGGACCTGGTCGTGGAGGCCGCGACGGAGAACCGGGATCTGAAGTTCCGCATCTTCGAGGAGATGGACCGGCACGCGCCGGCGCACGCCATCCTGGCCACCAACACGTCGTCCATCTCCATCACCGAGATCGCCGGCCGGACGAATCGGGCGGACCGGGTGATCGGGATGCACTTCATGAACCCCGTCCCCGTGATGAAGCTGGTGGAGATCATCCGCGGGCTGGCCACCTCGGACGAGACCACGCGTGTCGTGGTGGAGACGTCCGAGAAGCTGGGGAAGACCGTGGCCGAGGCGCAGGACTATCCGGGCTTCGTATCCAACCGGATCCTGATGCCGATGATCAACGAGGCCGTCTTCTGCCTAATGGAGGGCGTGGCGGACCGCGAGGCCATCGACACCGTGATGAAGCTGGGGATGAACCACCCCATGGGTCCGCTGGCGCTGGCGGACCTGGTCGGCCTGGACACGTGCCTGGCGATCATGCAGGTGCTGCACGACGGCCTGGGCGACGACAAGTACCGCCCCTGCCCGCTGCTGCGAAAGTACGTCGCCGCCGGCAAGCTGGGCCGCAAGACGGGCGAGGGGTTCTACGAGTACGGCAGTGCGTGAGTGCGTGAGTGCGTGAGTGCGTGAGTGCGTGAGTGCGGGGAAGTGCGAACGTGCGAGGCACGGAACCGCGAGTTCTGCCCGCACGCCTGGACGTCGAGCGCTGCTCAGGCCCCCGCTCGAGACCGCACGCGCGAAGCCCAGCGACCCGCGGAGCCGGAGCAGCAGATCGTCTTGATCGATGTGCGCGGCGAGCGCGCGGACCCACTCCCGCACTCACGCACTAACGCACTCACGCACTTTTTTGTTGATGATCGAGGAACAGCAGCAGATCCGCGACCTCGCGCGCGAGTTCGCCGAGAACGAGCTGCGGCCCCACGCGGAGGAGTGGGACCGCGACGCGCACTTTCCCCGCGAGGTCATCGGGAAGCTGGGCGAGCTGGGATTCCTGGGAATGCTGCTCCCGGAGCAGTACGACGGGCTGGCGCTGGACACCCTGGCCCACGTGGTCGCGCTGGAAGAAATCGCGCGCGGCGACGCGTCGGTGGCTGTGGCGATGAGCGTGCACAACTCGCTCCCCACGCAGATGATCCTGGCCCACGGCACCGACGCGCAGAAGGAGCGCTGGGTGCCGCCCATGGCCCGCGGCGAGATGCTGGGCGCGTTCTCCCTCTCCGAGCCCGACGCCGGCTCCGACGCGGCGGGGATGAGCGCCCACGCCCGAAAGGTGGACGGCGGCTGGGTGCTGAACGGGGCCAAGGCCTGGGTCACCAACGGCGGCTTCGGCGACGTCGTGGTCACCATGGTGCGCACGGACAGCCCCGAGGACCGGCGCGGCGCCAAAGGGATCGGCGCCTTCATCGTCCCCACCGACGCCGAGGGGTACTCGGTGGGGAAGAAGGAGGACAAGATGGGGCAGCGTGCGTCGGAGACCGTCGGCATCTCGTTCCACGAGATGTTCGTGGCCGACGACCAGCTGCTGGGCGACCCCTCGCAGGGCTTCATCTACGCCCTGCAGGGGCTGGACAGCGGCCGGCTGGGCATCGCCGCGCTCGCGGTGGGCATCGCGCAGGCGGCGCTGGAGCACGCGCTGGCGTACGCGGACGAACGCAAGCAGTTCGGCCACTCCATCCGCGGCTTTCAGGGAATGCAGTTCAAGCTGGCCGACATGGCCGTGCGCACGGAGGCGGCGCGCGCGCTGCTGCACCGCGCGGCGGCCGCCAGGGACGCCGGCCAGCCGGTGTCGAAGCTGTCGTCCATGGCCAAGCTGTTCGCCAGCGAGACGGCCATGTACGTGACCACCGAGGCCGTCCAGGTGTTCGGCGGCTACGGATACGTCAAGGAGTACCCGGTGGAGCGGCTGTTCCGCGACGCCAAGGTCACCGAGATCTACGAGGGGACCAGCGAAATCCAGCGCACGGTGATCGCGCGCGAACTGTACCGGTAGGCCGCCGGAGGTGCAGGGCCACACGAACTCCGCGGGCCGCCGGTCCGCGCACCCGCACGCAACACTTACGACCGAACGGGCATGGAACTGTTTTCTCTGATCGGTGAGCACGACCACGAGCAGGTGGTGTTCTGCCACGAGCCGTCGTGCGGCTACAAGGGGATCATCGCCATCCACAACACCGTGCTGGGGCCGGCGCTGGGGGGCACGCGGTACTGGAACTACAACAACGACGGCGAGGCGTTCGTCGACGCCCTGCGCCTGTCGCGGGGAATGACGTACAAGGCGTCCGTGGCGGGGCTGAACCTGGGCGGCGGCAAGTCCGTGATCCTGGGCGACCCGCGCAGCACCAACCGCGAGGAGATCTTCCGCGCGCACGGCCGCTTCGTGGAAACGCTCAAGGGCCGC
>JAHWJJ010000455.1 GCA_019348475.1 Gemmatimonadota bacterium
CCCCCGCCCCCGCCCCCGCGCCCGGCCCCGCGCCCGCGGGCGACGCGCGGGCCATCACCGACGTGCTGGTGCGCTCTACGGAGGGGTGGAACCGGCGCGACCTGGACGCGTTCATGGAGCCGTACGCGCCCGACGCCACCTTCGTGGGCAGCCGCGGGCTGGTCCGCGGCAAGGCGGCCGTGCGCGAGATGTACGCCACCAGCTGGTTCGCCCCGGGGCGCGACCCCGGCCAGCTTCGCTTCGAGGACATCGAGGTGCGCATGCTGGGGCGCGGCCACGCGCTGGCCGTGGGGCGGTACGTGGTGGAGGCGGCGGGGCGCGACCCGGCCACGGGGCTGTTTTCGCTGACCCTGCGGCGAACGCCGGCGGGGTGGCGCATCGTCCACGACCACTCGTCCTGAGCGCCTGCTCCCCCTGCGGACCCCGGCAGGGTTGGATTCTTCGCGGCCAGTCGCTACCTTCTCCCCCCCACAAACCCGGGAGCCAACGGACAGGAGACGCATGGCCGCGCACGGAGACGTAATCCCCCCTGCACCGCTCACCGCACTGCAGCGGATCCTTTCGCCGTTCGCGCGGTTCGCCCGCACGGAGTCGGCGGGCGGCATCGTGCTCATCGCCGCCACCCTGGCCGCCATCGCGTGGGCCAACTCGCCGCTGGGCGAAAGCTATCATCACCTGTGGGAGTCGGTGCTCACGCTGCAGGTGGGGGAGTACGCGCTGTCGTACACGCTGCACCACTGGATCAACGACGGCCTGATGGCCGTGTTCTTCTTTCTGGTGGGGCTGGAGATCAAGCGCGAGTTCCTGGTGGGCGAGCTGGCGTCCGTGCGCCGCGCCGCGCTGCCCATCGCCGCGGCGCTGGGGGGGATGGTGGTGCCGGCCCTCCTCTACGCGGTGCTGAACGCCGGCGGTCCGGGCGAGGCCGGGTGGGGGGTGCCCATGGCCACCGACATCGCCTTTGCGCTGGGGGTGCTGGCGCTGCTGGGGCCGCGGATCCCCCTGTCGCTCAAGGTGTTCCTGGCGGCGCTGGCCATCGTGGACGACCTGGGCGCGGTGCTGGTGATCGCCGTGTTCTATACGGAGCAGATCTCGTGGGCGGCGCTGGGGGTGGGCTTCACGGTGCTGGCCGCGCTGGTGGTGGCGGCGCGGCTGCAGGCGCGCAGCCCGCTGCTGTACGTGGCGCTGGGGCTGGTGCTGTGGCTTGCCTTCCTCAAGAGCGGCGTGCACGCCACCGTTGCAGGCGTGCTGCTGGCCATGACCATCCCGGCGCGCACGCGCATCGATACGGAGGAGTTCCTGGACCGCGGGCGCCGCATCCTGGACTACTTCGATGCGGCGGGAAGGGAAGGGTCGAGCGTGCTGACCAACCGCGGCCAGCAGGCCGCCATCCAGGAGATGGAGAACGCGTGCGAGGCCGCGCAGGCGCCGCTGCAGCGCATCGAGCACGAGCTGCACTTTCCGGTGGCGTTCTTCATCATCCCCATTTTCGCGCTGGCCAACGCGGGGGTGGACCTGAGCGGCGACCTGGGCGCGGCGTTCGCCAACCCCGTGGCGCTGGGCATCATCCTGGGGCTGGTGGTGGGCAAACCGCTGGGCATCAGCCTGTTCGCGTGGCTGGCCGTCCGTACCGGGCTGGCGGCGCTCCCCACGGGGATCACCTGGGCCTCCATCCGCGGCGTCAGCCTGCTGGGGGGCATCGGCTTCACGATGTCGCTGTTCATCTCCGGGCTGGCGTTCGCCACTGTGCCGGAGCTGAACGAGGACGCCAAGCTGGGGATCTTCGCGGCGTCGCTGGTGGCGGGTGTGGGTGGATACCTGCTGCTGCGCCGGCTCAAGCCGCTGGACGCGGAGGCGCACGCCCGCGCCGAGGCCGAGCACTGAACGCGGCGAAGCCCGCCGGATCGACCTGATCCGGCGGGCTTCGCCGCAATGCGCATCCTGCTTACAACCCTCGCCCAGGTACTGTCCCTGCCTTCTGGTTCTCAGCCGTGCCCACCCGGAGGACGCCTTGGGAGCATGAGGTGGGGGTCACGTCGGCATTCTCGAAACCGTCCGGCCCGTGGTACCGCTCTGTCTACCGCCGGAACCCTGGCGGTGTTGCGCGCGGAGGATTAGAAGAAGATGAATCCTGCCGCGCACCGGGTCGTACGCGCGGTCCCGGCCCCGGGTTTCAAACGGCCCGCCGCGTACGCCCCTTCGGATGCGCGCCGCCCGCGAAAGGTTGCAACCGCCATGACCCGCACCCGCACCCGCACGCCGCACGACGAGCTGCGCGCCATTCCCGGCGTGGGAAAGACCATCGCGCAGGACCTGCGCGCCCTGGGGATCACCCGCGTGGAGCAGCTGCGCGGCGCCGACCCGCAGGCGCTGTACGAGCGCATGTGTGCGCAGGCGGGGGCGCACGTCGATCGCTGCATGCTGTACGTGCTGCGCTGCGCCGTCTACTACGCTTCGGAGTTCCCGCACGACCCGCGGCTGCTGCAGTGGTGGGCGTGGAAGGACGGCGGCGCGGCGTACCAGGAGCGGGCGGGATGCTGATCGACGACCACCTGCCGGCCGCCGACTTCGCCGAGCGCCACGCACTGCGGGTGCACGCCCCGCCCGAGCGCGTGTACGCCGCCGCCCGCCGGCTCGACCTGGGCGGGTCGCTGCTGGTGCGCACCCTCTTCGCCCTGCGCTCCCTTCCCGGCGTGTTCGCACGGCGGAGCGGGCGCGGCGAGCGGGCGCTGGGGCTGACGATGGAGGACCTGCTGCGCAGCGGATTCGTGCTGCTGGACGAGCGTCCGCCGCACGAGTTCGTCCTTGGACTGGTGGGGCGGTTCTGGACGCCGGCCGGGGGGATCGAGCGCATCGACCCGGCGGAGTTCGCCGTCTTCGCCCGGCCGGGGATGGCGGTGGCGGCGTGGAACTTCACCGTCCTGCCCACGGACCAGGGCTCCCTGCTGGCCACGGAGACGCGCGTGCGCTGCACCGACAACGCCGCGCGCCGTTCGTTCGCCCGCTACTGGCGCGTCGTGCGGCCCTTCAGCGGACTGATCCGGATGGAGGCCCTGCGCGCCATCCGCCGCACCGCCGAGGCCTCCGCGCCGGGCGACTGATTCTCGCGAACGCGCGGAACGGATCGGCCTCATCCTCCGGACCGAAGCGGCTTCATGCAGCCGGCGCGGATGCGTGGTAGCAGACGGTGCCCCCACGGGCGAGGGGCGGCGAGGGAGGGGCACCGGAAGCCGGGGTTTGCGAACGCGGGAACCGGCGGTATTTTGCGGCGTCCCCCGTCCATCCTTCACCTCGCCGGGCCCCGGCCGGCATCCGCTGACGTTCGGTCGGGCGTTCCGCCTTCCTCGTGCTACGTCCTCGTTCCCCGCACTCTCACCACCGAGCCCATGCGCAACACCACGATCCGCTGGATAGTCACGCACCTCGCCCTCCTGGCGGGCGTGCACTTTGCCGCCACCGCGGCCGGCGCGCAGCGCGACCCGGACGCGCTGAGCGCCCGGGAGCTGCGGGCGACGGCCGAGCCGCTGCTGCTGGAGGCCATCGCCGAGCTGCGGCCGCACTGGCTGCCCGGACCGGGAGCCGCGACGCGCGTGGTGGTGTACCTGAACGGCCGCCACTTCGGTGACGTGCGCG
>JAHWJJ010000083.1 GCA_019348475.1 Gemmatimonadota bacterium
ACTGGGTGGAGCAGGGGGTGAAGATCTTCCGCGTCGACAACCCGCACACCAAGCCGGTGCAGTTCTGGGAGTGGATGATCCGCGAGGTGCAGAAGGACCACCCGCAGGTCATCTTCCTGTCCGAGGCCTTTACGCGGCCCAAAATGATGCGCGCCCTGGCCAAGGCGGGCTTCACCCAGAGCTACACCTACTTCACCTGGCGCAACTTCAAGGGCGAGCTGACGGAGTACTTCACGGAGCTCACGCAGGGGCCCATGAAGGAGTACTTTCGCGGCAACCTGTTCCCCAACACCCCCGACATCAACCCCGAGTACCTGCAGCGCGGCGGGCGCCCGGCGTTCATGGTGCGGGCGATCCTGGCCACCACGCTCTCGTCCGTGTACGGCATCTACAGCGGCTTCGAGCTGTGCGAGGCCACGCCGCTGGCGCCGGGGAAGGAAGAGTACCTCGACAGCGAAAAGTACCAGATCCGGGCGTGGGACTGGGACCGTCCCGGCAACATCCGCCCGCTCATCACGCGGCTGAACGAGGCGCGGCGGCAGAACCCCGCGCTGCACGAGTACGACAACCTGCGCTTCTACCCGTCGGACAATGACAACGTGCTGTTCTACGGCAAGATGACGGAGGACCGCACGTCGATGGTGTTCGTGTGCGTGAACCTGGACCCGTTCGCCGCGCACGACACCATGCTGCACTTTCCCCTTCCCGACATGGGGATCGGATGGCACGACCCGTGGGAGGTGGAGGAGCTGCTCACCGGGCAGCGCTTCTTCTGGCACGGGGGCTCGCAGCACGTGCACCTGGACCCCCAGGCCCCCGGCCGCGTGTTCCGCGTCCGCGCCTGGCGGAGTTCCGAGCACGGCTTCGACTACTTCATGGAGCCGACGCTGGTGTAGTGCGAAAGTGCGAAAGTGCGAAAGTGCGAAAGTGCGTGAGTGCGTGAGTGCGTGAGTGCGTGAGTGGGCGCCGAGCGGTTCAACCTGTAGACGCTCTCAGGGGCGCCGGGCTTCAACGGCAACGGCGTCGCGCTTCGCGCGGACCCCTCTCCCCCGGCCCCTCTCCCGCAAACCGCGCGGGAGAGGGGTGACGCGAGCGCAACCCGCGGCGCCCGCAGCTGTTGCCTCCCGGAATCCACCCCCACAATTTCGTGTGCACCTTTCACGCGAAGGAAAAAAGACAGGACGCGGAGAACTCCCTCCGTTCTCCGCGTCCTCACACCCTTCCTCCGCGTCCCCCGCGTGATGCTGTGGGAGTCTTGCACAGAAGACATCATTCGCGCCGGGGGCGGCGCAGAGGCTGTCAGGAGATCCTGCCGGAGTTTTGTCCACTTACCAGGGGAAGGAGCGCGGGGCGGCGGGGGCTTGGCTCGTTCTCTGCGCATGGCCCGGGTTGGCTTGATCCCGAGATGACATGAGCACCACGTCCGAACAGGTCATACAGAACGAGGCGCGGCTGGAGCGCCTGCGCGCCACGGGGCTGCTGGACGCGCCCACCGAAGAGGCCTTCGACCGGCTGACGCGCCTGGCGAGCCGGCTGCTGAACGCGCCGCTTTCCACCGTGACGCTGGTGGACAGCGACCGCCAGTTCTACATGAGCTGCGCGGGGGTTCCCGAGCCCCTGGCCACCACCCGCAGCACGCCGCTGGAGTTCTCGTTCTGCAAGCACACGGTTGTCCTGGGGCGGCCGCTGGTGGTGCCCGACACGCGCGTGCATCCCGACGTGTCCGACAATCCCGCCATCGAAAAGTTCGGCGTCGTGGCGTACGCAGGCATTCCCCTGCTCACCACCGACGGGCACGCGCTGGGCACGCTGTGCGTGATGGACTTCAAGGTGCGCCACTGGACCGAAGACGACGTGCGCAACCTGACCGACCTGGCCGCGTCGGTGAGCACCGAGATCGAGCTGCGGATGGACATCGCCGAGCGCGTGAAGGTGCAGCAGGAGCTGCAGCGCACCGTCCGCCTGCGCGACGAGGTGCTGGCGATCGTCTCGCACGACCTGCGCAACCCCGTGCACACCATCCAGCTGAGCGCGCAGTTCCTGCTGGATGTGCTGCCGGAGGACGACGGCCCCGGGTCCGTGCGCCGGCAGCTGGGCATCATCCGCCGCTCGGCCGGGCGGATGGACCGGATGATCAGCGATCTGCTGGACGCGGCCACCATCGCGGCCGGCCACCTCTCGATGGAGCCGCGCCCCCACCCGGCCGAGGCGCTGCTTCGCGCGGCCGAGGAAGGGCTGCGCCCCATCGTGGAAGAAAAGGGGATCCGCTTCGCCTGCCGGGACGACGGCGGCGCGGGGATGCTGCACGCGGACCCGGACCGCGTGCTGCAGGTGCTGTCCAACCTCACCGGCAACGCGGTGCGCTTCACCCCCGAAGGCGGGCTCATTACGCTGGGGCTGCGCGGCGAGGACGGAGAGGCCGTCTTTTCCGTCGCGGACACCGGACCCGGCATTCCGCCCGAGCAGCTGCCGCACCTGTTCGAGCAGTTCTGGCAGGCGGACCGCGCGGGGCGCAGCGGCACCGGGCTGGGGCTGACCATCGCGCGCGGTATCGTCGCTGCGCACGGCGGGCGCATCTGGGTGGAAAGCACCCCCGGCAGCGGGGCCACCTTCTCCTTTGCCCTCCCCGCGGCTGGCCGCGGCGCGGAATGATGCGGTGCGCCGGCGCGCGCGGATGGCGGCGCGCGGCGCTGCTCGCGGTGCTGGCGCTGGCGGCCGGCGCGTGCTCGCCGCGGCGGGTGGCGGAGGGGCTGCTGCTGGGAAGCCACTTCGTCCGCACGCCCGACCTGCCGTACGGGGACGACGCGCAGCAGCGGCTGGACGTGTACCGCCCCCGCGCCGCGCGAGGGGCACCCGTGGTGGTGTTCCTGTACGGCGGCCGCTGGCAATCCGGCAGCAAGGACGACTACCGGCTGCTGGGCGATGCGCTCACCCGCCGCGGGATGGTGGCGGTGATCCCGGAGTACCGGCTGTACCCGCGGGTGCGCTTTCCCGCCTGGGTGCAGGACGCGGCCCTCGCGGTGCGCTGGGCGCGTGAGAACGCCGCCCGCTACGGCGGCGATCCGGCGAACGTGGTGGTGGTGGGACACTCCGCGGGCGCCCACACGGCGGCGCTGCTGGCGCTGGACGAGCGGTGGCTGCGCGAGGCGGGCGTGCCGGCGGCCGGTGTGCGGGGCTTCGTCGCGCTGGCGGGGCCGGTGGACACCGCGTGGACCGATCCCGATGTGCAGGCGCTGATGGGCCCGCGCGAGGGATGGCCGGCCACGTATCCCACGACGCACGTGGACGGTACGGAGCCGCCGCTTCTGCTGCTGCACGGCGCGGACGATCGCACGGTCTCGCCCGGAAGCTCGCTGCGGCTGGCGGCGCGGGTGCGGGAGCGCGGCGGTTGCGCCCGGGCCGTGGTCTACCGCGGCGTGGGGCACGTGGAGATCATGGTGGCGGCGGCGGTCCCCCGCCTTGCCAGCGCGCCGGTGCTGGCAGACATCGCCGCCTTCGTACGCGACCCGCGCGGCACCACGTGCCCCGCCGTCCCGGCGCCGTGACGATGTCCATGCGCGCTTAGCCGCAGCCGGAGTGATCGCTGGATCTGACGGAGCGGGGAGGCTGCCTCGTTCTAATCGATCCTCATGTCGCGGACGAACTCGTCGTCGAGCGAAAACACCGCCACGCCTGCCGACTCCAGCACCACCCCGCGCACCGTCAGTTCGATCCGCTCGCGCGTCCATGTCCCGGGAGCCGCGGCGCCGGGGAGCGGCTGCTGCACGGCGATCCACCGGGCGAGGTCGGCGAGCGTCCGCGGCCCCTCACGCAGAAAGCCGCTCCACGGCACCTCGGCCGGCCAGGCGGGATCGGCGGCCGAGGTGCGGAGGCGCATCCACAGCTCCGGCCAGCGCCGCCGGTTGGTCAGGTCGCGCAGCGGGGTCGCCGGGGCCAGCGCCCCCGTGTGGCCGGCGTTCGCGCGCATGCCGCGTCGCAGCTGGTAGAAGATGCGCTGGGTGAGGCAGCCGCCGGCGGGTTCCGTGGGCACGCGCGCGAAAACGTAGTCCACCACCATGCGCGGCGTCGCCAGCCGGGCGGCCTCCTCGTCCGGAATCGGCAGATCGAACGCCTCCTCGAACGCCATCACCAGTTCGACGCTGTCCAGCCCCATCCGTACTCACCCCGTCTCAGTCGTCGGGACCCGGGCCGTAATCGGCCAGCCAGCGCTCCATCGTCAGCCCGCGGATCTCGGCGTAGTAGGCTTCGCGGCTCAGCGGCACGTTGGTCTGCTTCGCCCGGAACATGTGGTCCGCCAGCACCGCGCCCACGGCGTGGATGGCGTCGTGGCGGCTCATCCCTTCTCCCATCAGCCGGTCGACGGCGTCGCGCGCGGGCGTCTGCTCGCCAAGCGCCACCTGGTTCTCCACCATCACGTGCACGGCGGCGTGCATCCCCGGGTTCGGGAGCGGGATGCGCTCGCGGCGGTGATACCGCTCCACGATCGCCATCAAGTGTCCCTCGTCCTGCGCCAGCCACCGCTGCGGGTCCGGCGCCCGGTCGGGATCGTACTTCGTCAGCAACGCGCTCTCTCCTCTCCGAGTGGTTCGTGCGGCGTCACCGCGTGGAAGCCGGCGCCGCGGGAGTCCCAAAGGGAACGATTCTGCCCCGGCCGCGCGCCCGTGCACACCGCGGCGCGGGAGCCGATCCTCCGCGCAAGAGCCTGGATCCGGGCTCAGCGGGGGCTCCGATCATGCGCATCTCGCCGCTGGCTCAAAAGGGCCGCGCGCGCTTGTGGGGACGGGTCCGCGTCCGGTATCTTCCCGACCGTCTTCCGCACCCCGGAAACCTCGACGCACCCCCGCTTCGCGATTCCGCCCATGGACGCGCCCATTCAAAAGATCCATCGCAACGGCCGTGAGATCGTGCTCCTGGACCTCACCAACGTCACCAATCCCGCGGAGGGCGTCGAGAAGATCGCGCGCGCCAGGGCCTGGTTCGCGGAGCAGACGCCGGACCAGAGCCTGCGCGTGTGCACCGACGCCACCGGCAGCCGCTACGACGCGCGCATCCTGGACGCGCTCAAGGACCTGGCCGCCCACAACACCCCCTACGTGGGCGTGGCGGCCGTGGTGGTGCCCACGGCCGTGCACCGCGTGGCGCTGAACGTGGCCAGCCTTTTCAGCAAGCGGAAGTTCACCGCCTTTTCCACCCGCGAGCCCGCGCTGGACTGGCTGGCGCAGCAGTAGCCGTTCCACGCCGGCGCGCCACGGAGCGGACCCCGCGGGCGCCGGCAACGGCCGGCGCGGGCGTGGCATCGGAAGCCCGCGGCCGGCGACTTGCTGCTCCACGAGCGTCCCGTCCACTCACACGATCCGATCAGCCCATGCGAAAGCTCCGCGTCCTGCTTCCCCTGCTGCTGCTGGCCCTCGCCGCCGCGCCCGCGCCCGCGCAGCAGCCGCCGCCGGGGTTTCGCGGCGAGTTCCTGCGGCAGTTCGGCAACTCGATGTACAAGTTCATCGAGCTTGCCGAAGCCATCCCCGAGGACCGCTATGCCTGGAGCCCCGGCGAAGGGGTGATGCCGGTCGCGCGGGTGTACGCCCACGTGGCGCGGTACAACTACTACTATCCCGCCACCTCGCTGGGCGTGCCCGCGCCGGGCGGCGAGGACGCGGAGAGCCTGGAGCAGACTATCACCGCCAAGGCGGACGTGGTCGACTTTCTGCGCCGCTCACGCGAGCACGTGCGCCAGACGCTGGCCGGGATGACGGACGAGCAGCTTGCCGCGCCCACCCGCCTGTACGGCCGCGACGTCCCGCAATGGGCGGTGCTGCTGCAGCTGCTGGCGCACATGAACGAGCACCTGGGCCAGTCCATCGCCTACGCCCGGATGAACGGCGTGGTCCCACCCTGGTCGCAGTAGCGGGAGCGATTCGCGGACGAGACGACGGCCCCTGGGCAGGTTGCCCCGGGGGCCGTCCGTCGTATGGCGGAGAAGGAGGAACCGCGGATGTCCGTGGGCGAGTAGCTACACGGGCGGACGGGCGCTCAGCGCACGCCCCACTCCCACAGGCCATAGGCGATCTTGCGATCCAGCGGGTGGCCGGCCTGCTTGAGCGTGAGGGCGATCTGGCCGCGGTGGTGGGACTCGTGCGAGACCAGGTATCCCAGGAACGCCGCCGCGTGCGGCTTGAAGCCCTTGATGCGCCCGCCGCCTTCCGCCCCGCGCCGCAGCAGCTCCTCCACCGCACGCCCGGATGCCTCCAGCGCGGCGCGCAGCGCGTCTGCATCCGCCGCGCGGTCCTTTTCGATCTTCTCCAGCCCGGCCAGCAGCTCCGGCGCGGCCTGCTTCAGCCACATCAGCCGCACGTTGTGCACGTGCGCGAACTGCTCGCCCACGGTGCGCCCCTTCGATGCGGAGACCGCGGCCAGCGCCTCCGCCGGCACCGAGTCCAGCAGGTAGCGGTTGATGCGGTCGTGGATGCGCCAGGTCTCCACCACCTGCTCGGCCAGCGCGGCGTCGCTCACCTGTGCTCTCCCGGTGGTTGCGCCGCCGCCGGCCGGGCGTCGGCGGGGCGCGTGATCGGACGGTCGAGGGTCCAGCGCTGCCAGCCCGTGTACGTGCGCGCCTCGAAGTAGTAGCCCGGGGGATTGGTCTTTCTCCAGAAGACCGTCTCGCGCGCCAGCAGCGCGTTCCCCAGCGCCGGGTCGGGCGGATGGTAGCTGGCCTCGCCGCCGGCGTCCTCGTCCGGGCGCGGCGTGCGGAACGTCCACCGGGCCAGGTGCAGCGTGGTGTCGGGGGCGAGCACCAGCGTGCCCTGCACCTGCCCGGTGCGCCCCATCCGCTCCCGCGGGCAGAACGCGATGGTCGTGCGGTCGCCCTGGTGCAGCAGCGACAAGGTGTGCGCCGTGCCGAAGTGTTCGCCGGTGAAGTCCTGCATCGTTCCGCCGTCCAGCTGCCGATACGACCAGTAGGCGGTCCGCTCGCCCACGCCGCCGTCCACGCGGCTCGCGTAGCCGGACAGGCGCATGAGTTCGGGATGCGCGAGCACGAGCGCGCCCGTGGTCCAGCCGGTGCTCACGCGGCCCGCGCGCGGATCGTAGGCATCATCCTTTGCCCCCACGCCCCGCCTGACTTCCATGAAGCCGAAGACGAACACCGTGTCCGCCCCCGGGCGCCAGTAGCGGCTGCGCATGTGTTCCCACAGCGCGCGCGCACGCGGGTCTTCGCGGTTGGGGCATGGCGGGCGGCGGGGGACGGCGACGGAGAGCGGCTGCAGCACTACCGGCTGCACCGCCATCCTCACCACCAGCGCCGTGTCCCCGGACGCGACCTGCACCGTCCGCGTCTGCAGTCCCAGCCTGCGGACGGTGAGCATGGCCGTGCGCTCCGACGGCGCGGCGGCGATCTCGAAGGCACCCCGCTCGTCCGTCTGCGCCGCGCCCGCCTGGCGCGAGCCGACCCAGAGCTCCACGAGGGCGTCCGCGACCGGCCTGTCCGCCGCATCCACCACCCGCCCCCGCACCTGCGCGGGCGCCGGCGCGGCGAGGATGGCGGCGGACAGCACGGCGAGCAGGAGGGCGGATGGGCAGGTACGCACCTGGCGCCGTCGATCAGGGTGAGACAGGGGGCGAACCAGATGGGCGTAGATCCATGCGCTCCAGTCGCAGGATCCCGTCCTCGTGGGCCGCGCGAAAGCGGCCGCGGATCCCGCGGTCGCGCAGCACGGTGGCCGCGGCCCTGAGGCGGGCGGAGAATCGCCGCTCCGCGCCACCCCAGCTGGATCGAAAGGTGCGTGGGTCATCGCCCGGGATCTCGATCCACACGTCCCGCGTGTACCCGCCTCGCGTGCCGAACTCGATCCGCAGGGGCCGGGAGAGTCCGCGCGACTGGGCGACGGCGTGCTCGATCCGCGGACGAAAGGACGAGTCGTGGACGTTGTATCGAATCTCCTGCATCGGAACCCCCGTTCCGATCACACCACCGCGAACGCAACGCCCGTCGCGGCGAGCGCCGCCAGGCCGGCGGCGGCCAGCGCCAGGGGAAGCTGCGTGGTCACGTGGTCCATCAGGTCGCCGCCGCAGGCCAGCGACGAGAGGATCGTGGTGTCGCTGATGGGCGAGCACTGGTCGCCGAACACGGCGCCGCCCAGCACCGCGCCAAAGCAGAGCGAGATGTACGCGGGGTCGGGGTGCACCGCCCACGCCAGCGGCATGGCCAGCGGAAACACCACGGCGTACGTGCCCCACGACGAGCCGATGGAAAACGCCACCGCCATGCAGATGGCCATCAGGATGGCCGGCAGCAGCACCGGCTGGATGATGGCGCTGGTGGCCTGGACGATGTACGCCGCCGTCCCCAGGTTGCGCGATACGTATCCCAGCGTGACCGCCAGCCCCAGGATGATGGCGCCGATGGTGACGCCCTTGCACCCGTCCACGAATCCCTCGATGGCCCGGGGCAGTGGCAGCCCCTTGGCCACCGCCAGGATGAAGGCGGCGAGCACCGCCAGGCCGAACGCCTCGGCGATGTACACCGTTCCCGGCTGCCCGGAAAGCCGCGCGATCAGGTACGGGACGATGGCCACGCCCAGCAGCGTGCCCATCGGCAGCAGAAAGTCGGCGAGGCCGGTGCGGTAGCCGGCGGGAACGCGCAGCGTGGTCAACTCGTCCGCCGCCAGCGGCGTGGCGCCGGGCGCGTTCAGCTCGCCCGTCTCGCGCGCCCGCCGCTCCGCCCGCCGCATCTTTCCCCCCACCCACGGCAGCCACCCCACCGCGAACAGCAGCGTCGACAGCACGGCGAAGATGCCGTAGAAGTTGAAGGGGAGGGAGGTGAAGAAGAAGCGCACCGCGTCTTCCGTGGTGCCGAACAGCGGGATGGTGCCCACCACCAGCCCGGCCACGTACAGCGGCCACGCGTTGAAGGGGATCACCGTGGCCGCGGGCGAGGCGGTGCTGTCCACCACGTAGGTGAGCTCCTCGTGCGAGATGCGGTGCTGGTCGGTCACGGGGCGCACGGTGGTGCCGGCCAGGATGGTGGAGATGGTGCCGCCCTGGTGAAACACCATCCCCATCAGCCAGGCGAAGAAGCGGGCGGAGCGCGGCCCCCGGACGATCCCGCGCCCGGCCCATTCCGCGAACGCCAGCGCGCCGCCCGTGCGCGTCCACAGCCCGATCAGCCCGCCCAGCGACCACAGGTACACCAGCAGGATGAGCGCGTACTGCTCGCTCCCGATGGCGGGGATCAGAAAGGTGCCGATCAGGTTCAGCTGGCCGCTGACGATGCCGCCCACGGCAACCCCCGCGAACAGCGACGACAGCACCTCGCGGGTGACGAACACCAGCGCCAGCGTGGTGGCCGCGGGGAGCAGGCTCCAGATGCCCAGGTGCGCGCCCTCGGCCGGGGGCTCGCCGGCGGCGAAGAACCACAGCAGCAGCAGCGCGGCCACCACGCCGCCGCCCCAGATCCAGCGGTGCACGGCGCGCGGGTGCGAGGTCAGCGCCTCTGCCCGGTGGGAGGGCACGTCCGGCATCGTGGGGCGGTCGTCGCTCATGGAAGTCGGCGGGAGGTCGAAGAGGCGAAGGGCGGACGGCCCCAAAGTCGGCTCCCAGGCGCCGCCGCGCAACCGTGCGCGCCGCGAGCCGGCCCCGGACCGAGCGTGCGGAGCTTTGCGACGCGCGCACTTCAGCCCGTCCCCTGCCTCTCCGCCAGGTCCGGAACCGGCCTCACCTTCGGACCGAGCGCGTTATCCACGGATGCGCTTGCAAGCGGGAGCGGCCACCGCGCGAACAAACCGCAAGCCTCCCGTCCGGCGAACAACTCGGCACGACGTGCGCGCTGCGCGTCGTGCCCGTGTGGGAGTCGCCGTTCAGGAACAGACGGTTGCGCAGGGCGCGCGGGTACACCTGGCGGGGGGTCGTCGATGAACCCCGAGGATGCGCTCTGTTGCTTTGCGGCGCGCCACAACCCGCTCAGAGGCTGCACTCGACGGCGTAGACCCCCTTGTAGGCCAGGAAGTAGACCCGGCCGCCGTGTGACAGCAGCCGCGACACCACGTGTGAGCCCGGCTCCACAAAGCCATCGGAGTCCATGAATAGTGCTGCGCGCCGTTTGCCCGTTGCGCGATCGAACATCTGGAGCGAGCCCGCGGCGGCGAACACGTAGTCGCCGCACACGGCTGACGACGACGCGCTCCCGCCCAGACCAGCTGTCCAGTGTTTCCGCCCCGTCTCCGGATCGAAGGCGTACAGGCGGGTGTCGTTCGATGCGAGGTACGCGACACCGTCCGCAACCTTGAACACGTCGCGCGCCCCGAACCGGTCCGCGGGCCCCACGTGTCGCCAGACCTCCTGTCCCGTGAACCGGTCGACGCCCATGAATGCGCCGCCGTTCAGGTCGTTCACCAGCAGCATGCGGCCGGCGACCGCGTGCCGGCCGGCGTCGTGCGGTTCATTCGGCCGCTCGTTGACGTATCGCCAGAGCACACGCCCGCCGTTCCGCTCCAGCGCCACGATCCAGCCCCGCTTCAGATGGCCGGTCGGCGAGGTTTCCTCGACGAACGAGGCGTAGAGCGTGTCCCCGTGCACAACAATCCCGGTGGAGAGGGCGCGGTACTGGCCCTGGGGAAGCGCCTCCGCCGACCAGAGCGGCTGGCCGGTGACGACATCCAGGCCATAGACCTGTCTCGACTCCGACAGGACGTAGAACGCACGCTCGTCAGCGGCGCTCACGACCGGTGCAACCGAGTCACCCGCGAACCGCCACAGCTCACGTCCCGTCCCCGAATCCAGGGCGCGGGCGATGGTACCCGCGGTAAACACGCGTCCATCGCGGACGACCACGTTTTCCGGCGGCTGTCCCACCGAGGCCACTTGCCACGCCGGTGCTCCGGTGGCGAGTTCGTATGCTGCGACACCCCTGGCTGGCACGAACAGGAGGTGTTCATCGGCGGCGATGTGGTAGTAGGGCCTTGCCCCCCCCACAACAGGTTCCCGTGCCGTATGCCATGCGACGCGGATAGAGTCCCTCGCTACGGGTTGGGTCACGTCGGGAGCGCAGGCCGCGGGACTGACGATAGCGAGTAAGACTCCGCAACCGAGGACGTAGCTCAGCCTCATTGACGCACTGGAATGGCAAAGAGTTCCCGGTCGGCCAGCGCAGAGAACAATTCCTCACGGACGTAGGGACTTCGCGTGGTGCCCGTGTGGGAGTCGCCGTCCCGGATTAGTTGGTTGCGGAGGGCGCGCGGGTACACCTGGCCGCGGCCGTCGATGAACCCTTCCGACGGGCACTCTGGCGAGGCGGTGAACGTTGGCGGGATCAGAGGCTGCAGTCGACGGCGTACACCGCTTTCCAGCCGACGAAGTACACGCGGCTGCCGTGCGCCAGCAGTCGCGACACGACGAATGCGTCCGGCTCGACGAATCCTTCGCGGTCCAGGAACAGCGTCGCCTTTCGCGCGCCGGTGGCCCGGTCGAGCATAAAAAGGGCGCCCCCGGCGGCGAAGACGTTGTCGCCGCACACAGCGGACGAGGAGGCGCTGCCGCCGACGCTGACTCTCCAGTGCTTGCGCCCGGTGTGCGGATCCAGCGCGTATACGTGGGTGTCGTTGGAGGCCAGGTACGCCACCCCATCCACGACCTTGAACACGTCGTTGGCCCCGTGGCGGTCCGGGGGTCCCACGTGCCGCCACACCTCCTGGCCGGTGAACCGGTCCAAGCCCATGAAGGCGCCACCGTTCAGGTCGTTCACGATCAGCATGCGGCCCGCGACCGCGTGGCGGCCGGCGGCGTGCGGCTCTTTCGCTCGCTCGTTAACATACCTCCAGAGCACCTGGCCACCGTTCCGCTCGACCGCCACGATCCAGCCGCGCTTCAG
>JAHWJJ010000456.1 GCA_019348475.1 Gemmatimonadota bacterium
TCGGGGGAGGTGCGAGCCTGAGCGAGCGGAGGGGGCGCGGCGCGGAGCCGGCCATGCCCGCTGGAGGTCAGCGCTCGAACGCACAACCAACCACGATAAACTGTAATCACTCCCCCCGGAACACCGGGTTGCGCTTTTCGTTGAACGCGGCGATCCCCTCCCGCGCGTCCGCTGAGCGAAAGCAGCGCATCTGCTGGTCGCGTTCGGCGGCCAGCATGGTGTGCAGGTCGGAATCCAGGGACGCGGCCAGGGTGCGCCTGGCGAGCCGGAGCGCCAGCGGCGGCTTTGCGGCAAGGTCCCTCGCCAGCTTCTTCACCTCGTCCTCGAACCAGTCCTCCGCCAGCACGCGCTCGAACAGCCCCATCCGCTCCGCCTCGCGCGCCTCCACCATCCGCCCGCTCATCACCAGCTCCGCCGCGCGGCCGGCGCCCACCAGGCGGGGCAGGGTCCAGGTGACCCCCCAGTCCGGGTGCAGGCCGATGCGATTGAAGGTGATGCCGATGCTCGCGCGCTCCGACGCCACACGAAAGTCGCACGCCAGCGCCAGCGACGCGCCCGCGCCCGCCGCGGGGCCGTTCACCGCCGCGATCACGGGCTGCTCCACCGAGCGCAGCCGCTGCACCACGCGCATCCCCGCCTGCACCAGCGTCTGGAAAGTCTCGTCGTCGCCGCGCTGAAGCAGGTCGCTCATCACCTCCACGTCCGCGCCGGTGCAGAACCCCCGGCCCGCGCCGGTGATCACCAGCACCCGCACCTCGGGGGACGACGCCGCGGCGTCGATGGCGTCGTGCAGGCGGTCGCGCATGTCGCCGGCGAACGCGTTCAGCCGGTCCGGGCGGTTCAGCGTGATCCAGGCGACGCCGTGCTCCACGCGCAGCAGGACGGTCTCGGCCGATTTCGACGCGCGGCCGCTCATGGTTCCACCCGCTCCACGATCATCGAGATCCCCTGGCCCACGCCGATGCACATGGAGGCCAGCCCGTAGCGCACGCCCTGGCGGTGCATCTCGTGGACGAGCGTGGTGAGGATCCGCGCGCCGGACGACCCCAGCGGATGCCCCACCGCCACCGCGCCTCCGGAGACGTTGACGATCTCCGGGTCGATCCCCAGCTCCCGGACGCAGGCCACGGACTGCGCCGCGAATGCCTCGTTCAGCTCCACCAGCCCCAGGTCGGCGACGGAGAGCCCCGCCAGCGCCAGCGCCTTGCGCGTGGCCGGCACCGGGCCGATCCCCATCCGCTGCGGTTCCACCCCCGCCACCGCGCTGGCGACGATGCGCGCCATGGGCGTGCGCCCCAGCCGCTTCGCCGCCGCGGCGGACGCCACCAGCAGCGCCGCAGCCCCGTCGTTCAGCCCGGACGAGTTGCCGGCCGTGACTGTCCCGCCCTCTTTTCGGAACGCCGCCCGCAGCCCGGCGAGCGCCTGCGCCGTGGTGTCCGCGCGCGGGTGCTCGTCCGTGTCCACCACCTTCGGCGGCCCCTTGCGCTGCGGAACCTCCACGGACACGATCTCGCCCGCGAAGTGGCCGGCCGCGATGGCCTTTGCCGCGCGCTGCTGGCTGCGCAGCGCAAAGGCGTCCTGGTCCTCGCGGCTCACCCCGAACTCCTCCGCGACGATCTCCGCCGTCTCCCCCAGCCCTACGGTCCACTCCGGCGGCATCCTCGGGTTGACGAAGCGCCAGCCCAGCAGCGAGTCCGCCATCTGCGGAACGCCGCGGGCGTAGCCCTCCTCCGGCTTCAGCATCACCCAGGGCGCGCGGGTCATGCTCTCCACCCCGCCGGCGATGAACGTCTCGCCCTCGCCCGCCCGGATGGCGTGCATGGCGCTGCGCACCGCCTCCAGACCGCTGCCGCACAGGCGGTTGACGGTCTGCCCGGGGACGGAGACGGGGAGCCCCGCCAGCAGCAGCGCCATGCGACCCACGTTGCGGTTGTCCTCGCCCGCCTGGTTGGCGCACCCGAAGATCACGTCGTCCACCACGGCCGGATCGATCCCGGTCCGCGTGACGATCGCCTTCACGACAGTGGCCGCCAGGTCGTCCGGCCGCACGGAAGCCAGCGAGCCGCCAAAACGCCCCACCGGCGTCCGGACGGCGTCCACGATGTATGCGTCAGTCATGTAGGTTAGGAGCGGTGCTTCAGGGACGCGGGATGCCAAGCTGTCTGCAAATGGCTTTGACGAGCGTCTCTTTGACGTCTGTGTGCCTCGGGATGCTTGCCCAAGCGCCCGTCACGCCGCTGACCCAAATGGAGTGGTTGCTTCCTTCGCGCGCCAATCTGCAGTGGTGCTTCTTCAGGTGGCCGATCAGGTCACGCCGCTTCACCGATCAGCAGCGGCTCGTAGATCACCGGTTCACCGGCCATCTCTTCCTCGGCCATGATGCTTGCGGTTTCGATGAGCAGATTCACCGCATCCAGCAGATTGGCACGCGCCTCTTCAAGCGTCTCCCCTTGCGAGAGAGCGCCAGGAATCTCCTTCACGGAAGCCACAAATCCGCCTTCCGGCACCGGTCGGTAGACGGCGGTCAGCTTCATATGCATATCGTACCTCCGCGGTTGCTGCATCACTGCGAGTACGGTACAATCTACGTGCCGGATACTCGTGTGGGTATCCCGTTAGCCCAGATTCACCCAGACGCTCTTGACCTGCGTGTACAGGTCCAGCGCGTAGCGGCCCAGCTCGCGGCCGTAGCCGGACTGCTTATAGCCGCCGAACGGAGACGCCGTGTCGAGATTGTGGTAGGTGTTGATCCACACCGTGCCGGCGCGCAGCTGGTGCGCCGCGTGGTGGGCCTTCCGCACGTCGCGGGTCCACACCGCCGCCGCCAGGCCGTACTCCGTCGCGTTGCCGATCTGGATCGCCTCCTCCAGGTCCGTGAACGTCTGCACGGCGAGCACGGGGCCGAAGATCTCCTCGCAGGCGATCACCATCCTGGGCTGCACGTCGCCGAAGATGGTGGGGTTCAGGAAGTACCCGGGCTTGCCGTTCACCTCGACGCGGTCGCCGCCCATCAGCAGCTCCGCGCCCTCGCTCTTTCCCTGCGCGATGTAGCCCATCACCCGGTCCAGCTGCTCCGCGCTCACCAGCGGCCCCAGGCGCGTCTTGGGGTCCAGCGGGTCGCCGGGAACGAAGCCGGCCGCGCGCTTCAGCAGCTTTTCGACGAACTCGTCGCGGATCTTCTCGTGCACCAGCAGCCGGCTTCCGGCCGTGCACGCCTGCCCCGTGTTGTAGAAGATGGCCATCGAGGCGCCCTTGACCGCCGCGTCGATGTCCGCGTCGTCCAGCACGATGTTGGGGCTCTTGCCGCCCAGTTCCAGCGACACCTTCTTCAGCGTGTCGGCGGCCTGTTTCTGGATGATCTTGCCCACCGCCGTGGACCCCGTGAACGCGATCTTGTCCACGTCCGGGTGCGCCACGAGCGCCGCGCCCGCGGGCTCACCGAACCCCGTCAGCACGTTCAGCACGCCGGCGGGGAGCCCCGCCTCCGCCGAGGCGCGGGCCAGCTCCAGTGCCGTCAGCGGCGTCTGCTCCGCGGGCTTCAGCACCACCGTGTTTCCGCAGGCGATGGCGGGCGCCACCTTCCAGGCGGCCATCTGCAGCGGGTAGTTCC
>JAHWJJ010000457.1 GCA_019348475.1 Gemmatimonadota bacterium
TGGCGCACGGCACGGAGAAGGAGACGGTGCTGGCCCACAAGGCCGCCATCGACCGCCACCTGGAAGAGGCCGGCATTCCCGTGGGCTACACCAACGTGTTCTGGGGCGGACGCAGCGAGATCAAGCCATCCGAGATCCTTCCCTCGGCGTACCGCGAGTGGTGCGCGCGCCGGGGGCTTGACCCGGAGTCGATGCGCGGCTGAGGGCGCTTGCGCGCGATTCGGAGGGGCGGCCCGGGAACGGTATTCCCGCGCCGCCCACTTTTGTACCGCGCCCGTCACGCCCGTACCGCGCCTTTGAGCGCGTTTTCTCGTTGCGGCGCGGGAGGATACGCATACGAATGTCGCATATGGAACGAAGTGTTTGGAAATTGTATTCCGGGTCCATACATTGTGGCGAGCGCCCTTGATTTTCGGCGGCGGCGCAGGCAATTTCCACGCATGGCTCAAACACTCAACGAAAAACAGGCCGATCTGCTCCGCTTTCTTACGCGGCAGACCGATCCCGTTCCCACCGACGATCTGGACGGCCGGATCATCCGTGCGCTCAAGCTCCGCGACTGCATCGTGGAGCGCAACGGGCACGTCACGGTGACCGAGCAGGGGCGTGCCGCGCTCGAAGACAAGCCGCAGCGCCGCCGCCGCGGCCGCCGGCCCAACGTTGAAAAGACCGCCGGCCACGCCCGCGCACAGGCCATCCGCCGGGCCATCGCCTCGCTGGAACGGGCGCTCCCCAGCGAGGCCGAGGTGGCCGTCGGCAACATCTTCGCGTACGCGGACGACGTGGTGGACGGATTCCGGAAGTACGCGCGCAAGCTGGAAACGCGCGGCAAAGACTGATCTCCCCCAGAAAGACCGTCTCACGCACGAACGCCAAGGCGCGGAGAGGCAACTGTCTCTCCCCGCCCCCCCGGCCACTGCATGAGACGGTTTCTTCCTTTACTCTCTTCCTCCGTCCGCCGCAGGAAAACCGCACCATTCTGATACCGATCCCGCACCGCGACCGGACGTAAATTTCACGCGGAGGAAAAGGGAGAGGACGCGGAGAGCTCGTCCGTTCTCCGCGTCCTCTATCCCTTCCTCCGCGTCCTCCGCGTGATGCTTTGGGGGGTCTGCACAAAAGACCGCAGGATTCGTATGATCCGGGAAGTGTCCGTGCCATCCCGACGCGCTGGACGTGCGGGGCGCCGGTGGAGGAAAGGCCGCCATGCCGGTAGCCGGCCGCCGCGAGAAACACATTCAGTTCGGCAAAAGAGGTCCCACCTCGTATTCCTTTGCCGACACACGCGTGCAATGAGGGCCAGCCAACATGGACTGGCGGATGGGCGCTACTCCGCGTCCTGGGTCCAGTCGGTGAGCCGGTGGAGCAGCCGGTCGATGCGCACGCGCAGGTCCAGGTCGCGCACGTGCTCCGCCGCCGCGCGCAGGTACGAGATCAGCAGCCCGATCTCGCCCTGCGCCAGCTCGCGCGCAAAGAGCAGCGGGTTCAGCCCCAGATCCGCGGCGGCGATCTCCAGCGCCCGCTGCGACAGCTCCGCCAGCTCGCCCGTGTCGCCGCCGGCCAGCTCCGCCTCGTGCCCGGGGGCGTGCACGCCGCTCACTCCCGGTCCCGGCGCGGCACGGAGTTCATCATTCCCGCCAGGCTGCCGGTAAGCAGTACCCGCCAGTCGCCGCCGGCGCGCCGCAGCGGAATCACCTGCACCTGGTCCAGCCACTGCCCCCCGAAGTTCATTCGCATGCGGTAGACGACGTGCGCGGTGGTGTCGCCCTCCATCACGTGCCCCAGGATGTCGACCTCCGCCGTGGCCAGGATGGCGCGCATCTCGCCTTCCAGCTGGTTGCGCAGCACCCGCTCGAACAGCACCGGCGCGGGAAGGGCCCGCATCTGTTCCACGCTGGAGACACCGAACATTTCGCGGAACTCCAGCTCTTCGGTGGCGCCCGGGAGCGCGGCCAGCCCGGTGAGCGTGGTCTTGAGCTCTTCCAGCGCCTCGGGATGCATCAACGCGGCGTTGCCCGCAAAGTCGCCGCTGCGAAAGGTGTCGTAGTAGCGCTGCACCACGGCTTCCGGCGTGTCTTGCGCGCCCGCGCGGGACGGCAGCGCCCAGCACGCCAGCAGCACCAGGGCGCCCAGCGCCCGCGGCATCGTCCTCATCCTCGATCCCCTCCTGGTTGTCAGCGGCCCCGGGCGCGCCGGACGTGCCGGACGCGCGCCGGTCGGGTCATGGTCTGGCCCGCGCCGCGCCGGTGGTCCGCCCCTCCATGGTCGCGGCGATCAGCAGGTACATCACGCTGGTCCCCAGCATCCCCAGCAGCCCGTCTCCCGGGTCCACCAGCCACCGGTCCTGGTGCCGGCGCAGCGTGACCGCCATGGTCTGCGCGGCCTCGGCGCCCATCAAGTTTCCGCGGCCCACGTACACTACGTGCGCCAGCGAATCGCCCTGCGCCAGGTGGCCCAGCGGCTCCATCCGCATGTCCACCATCAGCGCCCCCAGCCGGTTCCCTTCGGGGGCGGCGTTCAGCATCCGCAGGTACACCGAATCCGGCGGCAGCACGCGCAGGGCGTCCACGTCGAGGTCCGCCGCGTCGGCCGAGTCCTGCTCCAGCGCCGTGATCAGCGCGTTCTTGAACCAGGCCAGCGCGCGCGGATGGGTGAGCGCGGTCAGCTCCGCCAGCCGCCCCTCCTTGAAGTGCTCGAAGTAGGCCAGCGCCACCTCTTCCGGCGTCTCCTGCGCCGCGGCGCGCGCGGGGAGCGCCAGGAAAAGGGGGAGCAGGAGCGCACCCCGCAGCAGTGGAGTGAATCGCATCGTCTCGTCGTCTGGTCGTGTAAACCGGCGGACCGCCCGTCCGCGGGGCGCCTCCCCCCGGCCCCCTCCCGCGCGGACCGCGCGCGGAGAGGGGGAGAACCGCAGGGCGTCAGCCGCCGTGGAACGCGAACTCCGCCTACCTCCCCGGGCGGCGGAACTCGGCGTCGGGCGCCCACTCGGGGATGGTGTCGCCGTTGGCGAGCTGCAGGCCGAAGTCCAGCACCAGCTGCGCCAGCTGCGCCGCGCCGGACAGGTCCAGGTCCGGGCGGTACTCGTCGCACGGCTGGTGGTAGCAGCGCGCCGTGTACGCCTCCTGCTGCTGCACCCCCCAGCCGGACGGCCTCCCTTCGTACTCCGTCCCCGCGGCGATGGAGATGGAGGGAATGCCGGCCTTGGCGAAGGAGAAGTGGTCCGAGCGGTAGAAGTAGCCGCGCTCGGGGTGCTCGTCCGGCGCGGTGCGCCATCCCTGCCCCGCCACGAACCGCGCGAACCCGGGCCCCAGCGTGCTCTTGTTCTCACCCAGGACGCGGAAGTCCGTGGACCGTCCCAGCAGGTTGCCGCCGTCGATGTTCAGGTTGGCGACGATGCCGGCGAGGGGCACGGTGGGGTTGCGGGCGAAGAACTCCGACCCCAGCAGCCCCGACTCTTCGGCCGTGACGAAGACGAACAGCAGCGACCGCTTGGGTGCGGGGCTCTGCGCGGCGTAGCGGGCGATGGCCAGGACGTCGGCGATGCCCGACGCGTTGTCGAGCGCGCCGTTGTAGATGGAGTCCCCGTTCACCGCGGGCCCGATGCCCAGGTGGT
>JAHWJJ010000458.1 GCA_019348475.1 Gemmatimonadota bacterium
TTACGCCAGAGCCACCTGTCGGAATCGAACCGACGACCGCTCGATTACAAATCGAGTGCTCTACCAGCTGAGCTAAGGTGGCGGCACAGTCCGCAAAGTTAATGAACCCGCGCAATTCCCACCACCCCGGCCCCGTCTACTCCGCGCGCGCGAGCACGTCCACCACCGCCCCCGCGCCGGCCAGCGCCTCCGCGCGCGCCACGCCCGCGGAGACCGCGTCCAGCACCCGCCGCGCCAGCCGGGGCGGCCGCGCAGACGGAGCGGTGTCGGTCGAGGCAAGCGCATCCGCCCGCTCCCCGGCCGCATCCAGAGGGTCCGCCCAGGGCACTCCGCGCCCGGCCATGCGTCGCGCCTGGTTCACCAGCGAGCCGCTGACGGTCCCGGGGCCGTGCCACGGGTCCCAGGTCGTGCCCGGGAGCGGGGCGAAGCCGGTGCGGCGCAGCAGCGCGGCCAGGGTGCGCGGCGTGTAGAAGTAGACGTGCTGCGGAAACATCACCGACGCCCAGGCGCGCCCGGTCAGGCGGCGCATGAGGGAGCCGTGGTTGGGCACCTGCAGGTGGAGGGTGCCGCCGGGCGCCAGCATCCGCCGCACGGCGGCGAGCCATTCCGCCGGCCGGTAGACGTGCTCCAGCACGTGGTACGCCGCAACGACGTCCCAGGGCACCCCCGGCGGCACCGCGTCCGCCACGTCGCCGACGAACAGGTGGATGCCGTGCCGCCGCCGCACGAGGGCCGCCGTCTCCGCGTCGTACTCGGAGCCGTGCACCTGCCAGCCGTGTCCGCGCAGGTACGCCAGGAAGTTGCCGTCGCCGCACCCAACCTCGAAGATGCGGCGGCGGGACGGGGGAACCGCCGCCTCCAGCCGCCTGCGCCGGTGCGCGAAGGTGGGGTTTGCCAGCTGGCGCCGCAGCTCGTCGGGTGCGGAGTCGGCGCCGGGATAGTAGCCCGCGTACAGCCGGTGCAGCTGGTCCGCCGCCACGCGGTCGTACAGGCGCACCACGCCGCAGTCCGCGCAGCGGGCGTAGCGCTTTCCACACACCTCACCCGCCGCGCGCCACCGCGCCGACCCGCAGGCGCCGCACTCGCGCGCCTCTTCCCACAGCCGCTGCCCAGCCGCGAGCGCATCGCCCGTCACGAGATCCAGGGGTAGCGAGAATCGGGTGACATCATGCGAAAAAGCGGTTCTCTCCTCTGCCAGCGCAGCCCAACACCCTGCTCACTGCCTCCTATTCCCTATTCCCTATTCCCTATTCCCCGACACCGCAAGCTTCCACCGCGCGCCCTGCGGCGTATCCTCGATCACCACGCCGCGCGCGGCCATCTCGTCGCGAATGGCGTCGGCCGCGGCGAAGTCGCGCGACGCGCGCGCCGCCTGTCGCGCCGCCAGCCGCTCCTCCACCCACGCGGCCAGGTCGTCGTCCACCACGCTCTCGCGGTCGGCCAGGGCCACGAAGCCGAACACCCCGTCGATGCGCTCGAACGCCCGCAGCGCCGCGTCACGCTCCGCATGGCTGATGGCGCGGGTGCCCAGCTCGTGCAGCCGCGCATTGACGCGGTTCACCAGCTCGTGCAGCGCGGCAAGGGCCACGCTGCTGTTCAGGTCCTGGTCCATCCCCGCCGTGAACGCCGCCAGCGCCTCGTCGGCCGCCGGGTGCAGCGTGGGCGTGTCCATCGGGTCCGGGTCGCGCGCCGCCGGGTGCTCGCGCAGGCGGTCGCGCGCATCGCGGATGCGGCGCACCGCCTCCGCCGCCGCGGCCAGCCCCTCGAAGGTGAAGTTCAGCTTGCTGCGGTAGTGCGCGGTAAGGAACAGGTAGCGCACCGACGACGGCGCCACCCCGCGGTCCACCAGGTCCTGCAGGTTGAAGATGTTGCCCGTGCTCTTGGCCATCTTTCCCCCGTCCAGCAGCAGGAACTCGCCGTGCAGCCAGTAGCGCACGAACGGCTTTCCGGTGGCGCCCTCGGACTGCGCGATCTCGTCCTCGTGGTGCGGGAAGATCAGGTCCAACCCGCCCGCGTGGATGTCGAAGGTCTCGCCCAGCTCCTGCATGGCCATGGCTGAGCACTCGATGTGCCACCCCGGCCGCCCGCGCCCCCACGGCGTGTCCCAGGCCGCGCCCACCTGCTCGTCCTCGGGCTTGACCGCCTTCCAGAGCACGAAGTCGCGCACGTCGTCGCGATCGTACTCGTCCGCGGCCACGCGCTCGCCGCGGCGCCCGGCGCTCACGTCCACGCGCGACAGCTTGCCGTAGTCCGCGAACTCCGAGATGTCGTAGTAGACGGAGCCCTCCGCCACGTACGCCAGCCCCCGCTCCTCCAGCCGGCGGATGACGTCCACCATCCCCTCCACGTACTGCGTGGCGCGGGGGTGCACGTCGGCGCGCTGGATGCCCAGCTGCTCGAAGTTGCGGAACAGGTCGTCGATGAAGGGCTGCGTGTACTGGTTCAGCGACACGCCGTCGCCCAGCGCGCCGCGGATGGTCTTGTCGTCCACGTCCGTCAGGTTCATCACGAAGCGGACCTGGTACCCGCGGTACTCCAGGTAGCGGTGCAGCACGTCCGCAAAAAAGAACGTGCGCATGTTGCCGATGTGCGGCGGCGCGTACACCGTGGGGCCGCAGACGTACATCCCCACCCTGCCTTCGTGGATGGGGACGAACTCTTCCTCGCGGCGGGTGAGCGTGTTGTAGAAGCGCAGGGGCATGGCCGGATGTCGGGGTCGCGGTCGATGGGCGTGCGCGGGCGCCGGGCGCCCGAGCCGGGTGGCCGTCGGTTATCGGGGGGCCGGCCTACATCGCCTGCTACGCCTCATCGTCCTCGCGCTCGTCCGGATCGTCCCGCCGCTCCTCCTCGCCAGCCGCCGCGGCCCCGTCGGACGGCCGCGGCTTCTGCCCTTCGCCCCAGTACAGCGTCTGGTGTGGAAAGGGGATCTCGATCCCCTCCTGGTCAAAGCGCACCTTGAGCCGCCGCCGCAGCTCGCGTCCCACGTCCCACTGCTTGAGCGGCAGCACCTTGGCCCACATGCGAAAGGTCACCGCGCTGTCCATGAAGCTTTCCACCCCGGGGACCTGGATCTCCTCCAGCAGCACGGGGCGCCACTCGGGGTCGTCCCACAGCTCCGCGCCCACCTGCTTCATCACCTGGATCACGCGGTCGGGGTCTTCCTTGTACGCCACGCCCACGTCCAGCACCACCCGCGCCCACGAGCGGGTGAGGTTGCTCACCTTGGTGATCTGTCCGTTGGGGACGATGTGCACCACCCCGTGCACGTCGCGCAGCACGACGATGCGCAGCGTCATCTGCTCCACCGCGCCGCTCACTCCTTCGATGCGGATCACGTCGCCCACGCCGAACTGGTTCTCGAACAGCATGAACAGGCCGCTGATGACGTCCTTTACCAGCGACTGCGCGCCGAACGAGACGGCCAGCCCCACCACGCCCGCGCCCGCCAGCAGCGGCCCCAGCAGCACGCCCAGCGCGCCCAGGACCATGAACAGCGTCATCACGGCGATGATGACGACGCCGACGCTGCGCAGCAGGCTCAGCAGCGTGCGGGTGCGCTGCTCCTGGGCGGTGATGGTGCCGGTGCT
>JAHWJJ010000459.1 GCA_019348475.1 Gemmatimonadota bacterium
GTTTTTGGGGGAGGTGCGAGCCTGAGCGAGCGGAGGGGTGCGGCGCGGAGCCGGCTGTCGCGACCGGACCTCGCCCGAGGCAGTTCAACCTCGGCCCGGGGTTTTCGAAGGAGGTGCGAGCCTGAGCGAGAGAAGGGGGCGCGGCGCGGATCCGGCCCTACGTGCTAAAGGTGTGTCCGCGCATCGGAGCTCCATCCAATGATGGGGAATGGAGTTTCTCCTGCCGTCCCGGAAGCTCGGTTTCCGCCACACCGCCCTTTACAGACATGGACGGAGCAGTTAGCTTGTCCCTGTACGGCAGGTCGCGAAGGGTGCGGTAGCCACTGCCCCTCACACGTCGCGCCGCCTCCCGCTGTTCCTCATCGGCGCTGTTCGGGCGAGCTGCCGCACCCCACTGGGCGCTGTCCTACCCAGACCTTTACTGCCACGGTGCAATCAATCGCAGCATCCACTCCCCGCACGAGAAGCTGACGAGCATGGACGTAAGAAAGTATGCCACGCTGGCCGCGGTGGTCGACGAAACGCTGGCCGGCCGAACGGAAAACGCGCGGATGCTGCTGTCGGACCTGGTGGATCGGCAGCTGAACGCGGGCGCGGGGAGCGAGGATCTGCAGTACTACATCTTCGCCTCGGCGCTCTCCAGGCGTCTGGCGTCGGAGAAGTCCGCGGAGATCAACCTGTACCTGCGCCAGTTCCAGACGCCGCAGATCTCGCTCTTCAACCTGCTCGCGCGGCACCTGCCCACGGTGCGGATGGCGGGGCCGCTGGCCAACGAGGTGCTGGCCGGCTTCGTGGGCGCCCACGACGAGGTGACGCTGCTGGACGTGGGGATCGGCTCGGGGCGGCAGGAGGTGGGGCTGCTCTACCTGCTCGCCATGCAGCGCCGCCTGCCGCGCAAGCTGAACGTCATCGCCATCGAGCCCGACGCGGGGAGCCTGCGGCAGGCCGGCGCGTCACTGGCCGACGCCGCGCGCACCCTTGGGATGGAACTGCACTTCCACCCCGTGCACAAGGTGGTGGAAGAGCTGGACGACGCCGACTGGCGCTTCTTCGCCTCCTTCGCCGCGCCGATGGTGGTGCTGGGGGCGTTCGCCGTCCACCACGTCCGCTCGAGCGCGCGCGGCAACGCGCGCGACGTGCTGTTCCGCCGGCTGCGCGCGCTGGAGCCGGATGCCGTGGTGCTGTGCGAGCCCAGCAGCAACCACGACTCGCCGTGCCTGCGCGAGCGGTTCGCGGCCGCGTGGCACCACTTCGGGCTGACGTTCCGGATCATCGACGGCCTGCAGATCGGCGGCGCGGAGAAGAGCGCGATGAAGATGTTCTTCGCCCGCGAGATCGAGGACATCCTGGCGAACGCCGAGGAAGCCCGCTGCGAACGCCACGAGCCGGTGGACGCGTGGGTGCGGCGGCTGCGCGAGGCCGGCTTTTCCCCCTGCACCGACTTCGGGCTGGTGGGCGCGCCCTCGTCGGGGCCGGTGCGGGTGGCCGCGCGCGACGGGTACCTGGGGCTGGACTACGGCGACGAGACGCTGGTCGCCATCGTCTGCGCCACCTCGGCCGCGCCCGCGCGGGCCGGCCGCATCTCGCCCCGGCTCCTGCAGCAGGTGGCCTGACGCCCGGGAGGTGGCCGGGTTGCGCGGCCGCGGCGCCCGGCCACTCCGTTTGCGTCGCACCTCGACTTCGCGAATTGCGCTCTCCGCAAGCTGCGTTGGCACCGGCAGATACCCCGCCGCGGAAGCTTGACACCAGGGAGTGGCCCCCTTAGCGTTCGCCCTCCGTCTGCGACTGGTGTCCGTAACAGATAGTGTGAACCCGGTGCCGGGCCGCGTGCGCACACTTATCCACGCCGGTACGCACAGGCCCAGATCCACCCGCGCCCAGGATGGCCGGTGCTCTCCTCGCGCTTTTCGCCCGACGCCACCGTGAGCGGCGGCAACATCCTCTCCATGCTGGCCGCCATGGGCCCGTTCCGTAAGCGCGGCGAGCAGGTCCTGCGGGAGCACGGCATCAACGAGGTAAGCGTGGAGGCCTGGTATCCGCTGACGGGGTACGTGCGTTCGCTGCACGCCATCGGCGAAAAGATGGGCCCCAACACGCTGTTCCAGATCGGCATGCGGATTCCCAACCACGTGCCGCTGCCGCCGGGGCTGGATACGTTCGAGAAGGTGCTGGCCTCGTTCGGGATCGCGTTCGACATGAACCACCGCGGCGCCGCCCCGGGTACCATCACCTACCAGCTCACCAGGCCGAACGCGGCCACCATCACCACCGGCACGCCCTATCCCTGCGACTTCGACCGCGGGGTGATCGCGGGTTTCTTTCAGCAGCTGCTGGCGTTGCGGCCCACCGTGGAGCCGCTGCCGTGGGCGCCCTGCAAGGCCCGCGGCGGCGAAACGTGCACGTACGCCGTCACCCTGCCGCCGGTGTTAGACCGGCCGAGCCCGTGCGGCGACGGCGGGCGCTCCCGAGGGGGCGCCCGCCTTTTTCACCTGCGCCACAATACGCCGCGGGCTGAATCCCGCGGCTGGAACGTCCATAAGCCCCGCCCTGGGCTCGCGGAACTCGCCCGGCGGGGCTTCACCCCCACGGGCGCGTCCGCGCACCAGCGGATACGGCCGCCGGCCACTCCATCCCTCCATCCCTCCATCCCTCCATCCCTCCATCACTCCATCACTCCATCACTCCATCACTCCATCACTCCATCCCTCCATCCCTCCATCACTCCATCATCCTGCCTTGCGGAGCGCCGCTCATTTCCCCACCGTGCCCGGGCGGCAATGCGCAACCAGGCGCGGCGGGCCGTCCACCCTCTGCTGCGCGCGGGGCATGACCGGCTTTGCGTCCATCGTCTTCGACTGCGACTCCACTCTTGTTGCGGTGGAGGGGATCGACGAGCTTTCGGGACCCTTCCGCGCGCAGATCCAGGCGCTCACCGAAGCCGCCATGGACGGGGCGGTGCCGCTGGAAGAGGTGTACGGGCGGCGCCTGGAGATCATCCGCCCCACCCGCGCGCAGGTGGAGCAGGTGGGGACCGCGTACGTGCGCACGCTGATGCCGCACGCGCGCGAAACCGTGGCTGCGCTGCGCTGGCTTGGCAAGACGGTGCGCATCGTCTCCGGCGGGCTGCTGCCGGCGGTCCAGGCGGTCGCGCGCGAGCTGGCAGTGGCGGATGAGCACGTGGCCGGCGTCGGCATCCGCTTCCATGCGGACGGCGCGTACGCGGGGTTCGACGCGGAGTCGCCGCTGGCGCGCAGCAACGGCAAGGCGCAGGTGATCGCCGCGTGGAACCTGCCGGGCCCCGCGCTGCTGGTGGGCGACGGCGCCACCGACCGTGAGGCGCGCCCGGCGGTGGACGCGTTCGCCGCGTACACGGCCGTCGTGGAGCGCGCCGCGGCGGTGGACGGCGCTGACTTCGTGCTGCGCGAGCCCAGCCTGGCCGCGGTGCTCGCGCTCGCCTGCTCGGACCAGGACCGCGCCCGGCTCGCGGACACCCCGTGGGCAGCCCTGCTGACGTGACGCGACGGAACAGCGGTACGATGCGAGGTCAGCGCAGGATCTGGGGCGGGCGCTCAGACGTGCG
>JAHWJJ010000460.1 GCA_019348475.1 Gemmatimonadota bacterium
GGACGGCGCGCACCCCGAGGACCGGGACGCGGCCATCCTGGGCGGCGGCGCGCGGCTGGACCTGGGCCGGGTGGGGGTGATGGCGTCGGCGCGCAGCTACCTGTTCCAGGCCGGCGACTCGCTGCGCGACGACCTGCGCTCCAACCTGCAGCTGACCGCCGGCCTCACCTTTCGGCTGGGCTCCGCCGGCCGCCGCGCGGCGCCCGCGCCGGCGGTCGTCCGCCAGACGCCGGACACCGTCTACGTGGCCCGGGACGGCACGGTGGAGCGGCGCACGGAGCGCCGCGGGGACGGCGACCCGCAGCAGTTCGTCACCATCCCGGTGCCGCGTGAGGGCGAGATCTACCTGCGCTACGGCCCCTCGGACTCGTCGGCCGTCCGTCGCGGTCCCGAGCCGGGGGCGGCGGCGGTGACGGCGGGGCAGATGGAGGCGCTGCGGCGCCAGGTGCTGGCGGACCTGGAGCCCCTGCTGCGCGAGCTGATGGCGGCGGAGCGCATCGAGCTGCGCGAGATGGTGCGCGACGAGCTGCGGCGTATCGGCGCGGCGGGGCTCACGCCCGAGGCCGAGCAGCGGCTGGTGGAGAACCTGGAGGCGCGGGTGGCGCTGCGGGTACAGGAGCGCCTGCGCCCCGCGGACGCCGCGCCCCGGCCGGTCCGCACAGGCTTTTCGCCGCGGCTGCGCGAGTGGCGCGCGTACACGGGCGGCAACCTGGACCGCCCGCGCCAGTTCCTGCTGGGCGGCCGGCTGGACCTGGGCCCGCTGAACCCGCGCAACCCGTCGCTGCGGGTGGTGCCGGAACTCGCCGCCGGCGGCGGACAGGGCGGGATGTCGGTGCTGCTGGCGACCAACGTGCAGCTGGACCTCGCCTCCTTCCGGGTGGGCCGCGCGCCGCTCCAGCCGTACGCGTACGGCGGGCTGGGCTTTCTTGTGCTCACCGACCCGAACCCCGGCCGCGCCGAGCGCGAGGCCGTGCTCAACCTGGGGTACGGCGTGAACTTTCCCGTCCCCCGGCGCGACGGCGGACCGCGCCTGTTCGTGGAGCACCAGGGGATCGACCTGTTCGACCTGAACCGGCTGCTCATCGGCATCCGGTTCTGAAGGCGGGTATTCGCCGGCCCGGTCGTCACTGGCGCATGTACCGGGTCGCCTCCCGCGGTTGCCGTCCCGGCGCATCCGGATCGGTGCACGAGATGGTACGGTAGCCCTCCCCGTCGCGCTCCGTCGCAAGCGCCCGTCTCCACCCTGGAGGCGGGCGCTTTTTCGCGGTCCAGCCACTTTGCTCCCGAGGTGGCGGTGTTCGCACGCACCCTGTCTTGAACGGAGTGAACACCCGTAGAATCCCGCCCTGACGTGGCCAGAGTCCCTCTCCGCCGGCATTTACGCAGTACGACCCTTGCCGTACAATTCGGAGGACGCCATGGGATTCAAGGATGTGCGTGCGCGGGTGATCGACGCCCTGGAATCTGGTCGAGTGCAGCATGAGCGACGTAACCTGCTCTACACCAACGAGGTGACGCGAGCATTCGTCGTCCGGCTGCTGCGCCGATGTTCTGGTGACCAGTACGAAGCCAGCAAACACTACGACAACCCGCAACTCGTCTGTCACGTATTCACGCCGGAAGTGCGGGGGGAGCGATGGTACGTAAAGGTCTACTTTCTCGTGAACGACGCCGTGTTCATCAGCGTTCACCGGTCGTGAGGTATCTCTTTGTGGAGGGCCAGAAATCCCGTGCGGTTTGCGGGAACTGCAAGGATGTGGTGAACACGACCTTTCTTACGCGTACGTATCCGCTGGAGGAGAGCGGAATCGAGGTTCCCGGCGTGCTGGTGGCGGTCTGCGACATCTGCGACGAGATCGTCGCGGTCCCTCATCAGTCCACGACCCGTCTGCGCGATGCGCGTGTGCGGCGAAAGGATCTGTCGATCGAGGCGCGCATCCCCACGCACCTGGAAGACGTGATTCACCTGATTGCGGACGAGTTCTCCGCGCCGGTGCAGGAATTCCGGCCGGGGCTGCTGCGCTTTTACCTTCGCGAGGTGGCGGAGAGCGCGGAGTTCGCCACGCGCGTGAAGGCGCTGGCGCAGTCGGAGCTGGCGCAGGCGCCCGCCCGCGCTCGCGTCTCATTGCGCACCCCGGCCGCGCTCCTTTCCAGCGCGCGCGAGCAGGCGCATAGGGCGGGCATCGCCACCGCAGCCGAGTTGATGCGCGGCATTCTGCTCGCCGCAAAAGAGGACGTGTTGGACGGAGGCGAGCCGGAGCGAACCCTGCGGCTTGGGGGCGCCGCGCAGGCTGAGGGCGCGGAACGCCCGAGGCCAGCCGTGCGCCTGCGCCGGACCCGGAAGGCATCGGGCGATTGACGGGCGCAGGAAACGGCAGGCGCCACAGAGACTCAATCTCCCCAGCGCCCTCTTCTTCCTCTCCGCGCCTCCGGATGAGGCTGCGTGCGCCTACGTCCGCACGCGGAGCATCAGCACCAGCCCGGCGACCAGGAACAGAAGGTTAGGGCCCCAGGCGGCCAGCATGGGGTCGATGGCCCCGCTGCTGCCCAGCGCCTTGCCAACGCGGAACAGCAGCATGTAGATGATGGTGATCCCCAGGCTGATCCCCACCCCGTACGCCGCGCCGCCGCGACTGCTGCTGGTCACCAGCGGGGCGCCGAACAGCACGATCACGATCACCGCCAGCGGAACCGAGAGCTTGAGCGCCTGCTCCACCCGCAGCGGCAGGGCGTCGCCGCCGGAGCGCTCGATGGCGCCCACGAAGCGGCTGACCTCGGCGTAGCGCATCTGCTCGGGGTCGCGCGGCTCCGCCATCAAGTCCTCGGGCTCTTCGATCAGTCCCGGAATGGAGAGGGTGTCGAACCGGACGGCCTCTTCGCGGCCGTCCGCGTGCAGCGTCCGCTTCCATCCATCCTCGAACCGCCAGCCGCCCCGCTGCCGCCAGACGCCGCGCCGCGCGAACAGGTGCACCCCCGGCGCCTTGTCCGTGGCGTTGCGCTCCAGCGAAACCTCGCCCAGCTCGCCCGTCCCCGCGTCCAGCCGCCGCGCCGTGAGCACCCCCTCGCGCTCCGTCTGGAAGACGAAGTTGATGCGCGGCCCGTTCACCGTGGTCGTCGTCGCCTCGCCGCGCAGGGCGGCGGCCTTGCGCAGCGTGGCGGGCACCACCTCGCTCAGCCCGAAGGCGCCGGCGCTCAGGAGGATGGAAAGCAGCCCGATGGGGACGAACAGCCGCCAGAAGCTCACCCCGCCCGCCTTGGCCGCCGTGATCTCCTGGTGCCGCGTGAGCCCGCCGATGGTGAACACCGTGGCCACCAGCGCCGCGATGGGAAAGGCGTAGACCATGAACTGCGGGAACTGGTACACGTACGCCAGCCCCAGCCGGCGCAGCGGCACCCCGCGGTCCATGTAGGTGTCGATGTTGTCGGTGTTGTCGCCGATGATGAACAGCAGCGGCAGCCCCAGCACCCGCATGAAGTAGGTGTCCAGGGACTGCCGCGTCACGTACCGGTCCAGCAGCTTCATCCGGGCCGCGCCTTCCGCAGCCGGGCCAGCGGGGCGGCCGCCGGGGGGCGCCCCG
>JAHWJJ010000461.1 GCA_019348475.1 Gemmatimonadota bacterium
AGCGGCGACCTCAGGCAGAAACGACCGGGTCGGACAATGGCGTTCGGCTCGGCCGGTAGGTCGTCGGTTCGGCGGCGGCCGACTCGTAAGCATGTGTTGGGCCGTGAGTCTGACTGTCGGTAGTTGCGTCGCCCGCCGCCGCCCGAGGATCTCCGGCGTGACCTGCTAGGAATGTGGCGTCGCCCCGATTTGAGATGCTCCACCGTGATCCGTTCGTCAGGTATCCCAAGAAGGGAACGTCTCGGCTGCTGGTCGAGCGTGGCGCCGGCAAGTCGCGCATCAACTATCGGCTGCACGATTGGTGCATCTCGCGCCAGCGCTACTGGGGTCCCCCGATCCCGGTGCTGTACTGCGACGAGTGCGGCACGCTGCCCGTACCCGAGGAGCAGCTCCCGGTAATCCTGCCCTATGTCGAGGACTACAAGCCCGACGCCTCCGGCGTCTCGCCGCTGGCCCGGCACGAGGAGTGGTATCGCACCACCTGCCCCTCGTGCGGCGGGCAGGCGCGGCGTGAGACGGACGTGAGCGACACCTTCCTGGACAGCGCCTGGTACTTCCTGCGCTATCCGTCCACGGATCACGACGCGGTGCCGTTCGACCCCCAGATCACGAAGAAGTGGCTGCCGGTGGACAGCTACATCGGCGGCAACGAACACGCGGTGCTGCACCTGCTGTACGCGCGCTTCGTGACCATGGCGCTCAACGACATGGGGCACATCCACTTCGAGGAGCCGTTCACGCGCTTCAGGGCGCACGGCCTCATCGTCAAGGAAGGCGCAAAGATGAGCAAGTCGCGCGGCAACGTGGTCGTGCCCGACGAGTACATCGCCGACTGGGGTGCCGACACCATCCGCACCTACCTGATGTTCCTGGGCCCGTATCAGGAGGGCGGCGACTTTCGGGACAGCGGCATCAGCGGCCCGTACAACTTCCTGTCGCGCGTGTGGGACTCGGTGCTCTCGGCGGTGGAGCGGCCGATCGACGCGGCCGTGGAGCAGAAGCTGCACGCCACCATTCGGAAGGTGACGGAGGACCTGGACTCGCTGAGCTACAACACCGCCATTGCGGCGATGATGGAATACCTGAACACCGTCCGCGCCGGCGGCCGCACGCCGGAGCGGTCGGCCGTGGAGCCGCTGGTGCGCCTGGTGGCTCCGTTCGCCCCGCACCTGGCCGAGGAGATGTGGGAGCGGCTGGGGCACACCGCCTCCGTCTTCGTGGAGGCGGAATGGCCGTCGTTCGACCCGGCGAAGGCCGTGGCCGACACCGTGGAGTTCGTGGTGCAGGTGAACGGAAAGGTGCGCGCGCGGATGGAGATGGCGCGCGGCATCGGCCAGGCCGAGGCGCGCGACGCCGCGCTGGCGGATGAGCACGTGCAGCGGTGGATCGAGGGCAAGCAGGTGCGCAAGACCATCTTCGTTCCCGACCGCCTGCTGAACCTGGTCGTCGGCTGAGCGGCGGCCCAGGATGATTGGATGAGCCCCGATCCGGATCCGTCCGGGCCGGGGCTCATCGTCATCCCCCCTCGGAACTCGGCGCCGATCGCTCCCTGTCCCCCTGTCCCCCTGTCCCCTTGTCCCCTCGTCCGCCGGGACCCGCGGCGTGGCGCTCGTCCGCCTCTCATGGATCAGCGCTGTGATCGGGGGGTGGAGCGGCGGGCGCGGGACATGTATTTTGCAGGGGAGGAGGCAAGCACGCGGAGGTGACGATGAGCGCGCCCACCGAGGCCCCGCCGGTACAGATGGTCCTGTGCGCCTACCCACCCGCGCCTGCGCGGGTGGGGCTGGTGTACCAGCCGGTTCCGGGGCGCGCCATCAAGGCCATTCTCTCCCTCGTCGTGTTCTGGGGCATCGCGCCTTACACCTTCATCGTCCCCCCGCACTACCCGTTTCCCGTGCTGTGCCTGTGCACGGGGGGCTACCTGGCGCACCTGTTCTGGACCGGGCGGTACCGCGTGCGGTGGTTCGTGGGCCAGTGCCCGCGCTGCGGCGGGCACCTGCGCATGGCGATGGGCGAGCGCATCAGCCTGCCGCACACGGTCCCCTGCCTGGCCTGCCACTTCGAGCCCCTGCTGGAGGTGCAGGAGGCGGCGGAGGCGCCCGCCCCCGAGCCGCTGCGCCACGTTCGCCCCGAGTGCACGGGCGCGTGGTCGGAGGAGTGGATGTGGGACGAGCGGTTCCTGGCCTGCGGCACGTGCGGGGCCCGCCGCCCCGCCACCCCCGAGATGCGCCGCCTGGCTTTCGCCGAGAACGAGCGCGGCGCCCTCCTGCGCCAGCTCACGGAAGAGGGCCGGTACCTCAACTGATCGCGACCAGCGAGGCCACGCGGAGGCGGCAGAATTACTTGCCGCGTCTCCGCGTTTCGATCTTTCCCGCGATCCAGTATCTACCGGTACACGCGAACGACGATCGAGCCGTATGGATGGGGCTCGGTCTGCGTCTCGTATTCCCTGCCGCGCAGCACGAAGCGATACTCCAGCTCCGTGCGCCGCCAGCGCATGCCGAACGCCGCCTCGCCCTGCGCGACCCACGTGCGCCTGCGCAGCCGGGGGCTCCGCCGCGCGAAGGTGTTTCCGTCGATGAACAGGTCGCGCAGCACCGCCTCCTGCCGCGCGCCGGCCTCCATCCACCCGGACACGCCGCGCGCCGCCCCCGCGGCCGTCCACGCGTCCCCCGCGCCGAAGCCCAGCCGCGCGCGCACTCCCGCCTGTGCGCCGGTCCGCACGTTCCCCGCGCGCACGCCCCACGACGGCAGCACCTCCAGCTTCGTCCGCCCTTCGCCGGCGACCGCGGCGAGCCGGTGCTCTTGCCCGTAGGCGACGATCACGCCGGGCTCGAAGCCGAGCTGGTGCTCCCACCCGAGCTGCTTCTGATAACCGGCGATGCGGTGGAAGGCGCGCTGCACCGGCTCCGCGAGCGACGGCGGGCCGGTGATGCCCGCTTCGATCCGCAGCCGCGCCCGCGTGCGCTCCGCGATCCGCACCCGCTCCCACGCGCCGTACAGCCACCCCGCGTACGGCCGCTCGCCCGGAACCGGTTCCGGGGCGTCGCGGCGGGGCGTGTAGATGCGCTGGCCGACCTCCCAGCGCGTGCCGCGGCCGTGGTCGCCGGGCGGGCGCCGCGCATCCCACGAGACGGAAAGACCGTGCGTGTACTCGTAGTCCGGCGGCGGATCGTCCGCGCCGCGCAGGCCCAGCAGGTCGTTGTCGATCGCGATCTCCACCTGCGCGCCGGCGACTCCGGGCAGCAGCACGAGCGACGCGCAGACGAGGAAAGAGGTGATCCGCCGCCCCTGGCCGGTGATCGCAACGGTGTCCATTGGCTCCTTTCCCGCTGAGAAGGCGTCTAACGCGCATCCGGATTTGTGTCAAGGGGTTGAAAGAACGGAAGATCCGGATATCTTAGTGCGCTCGCCACGATGGACGCGCGTGGCGGCCGGTTCCAGGGGGTGCGGATGAGGCGCCCGCAGGGGTTGACGGATGCAGCCGGGTGGGCTAAATTGAGTGTCCTTGTCGCGGGGTGGAGCAGCCTGGTAGCTCGTCGGGCTCATAACCCGAAGGTCGCG
>JAHWJJ010000462.1 GCA_019348475.1 Gemmatimonadota bacterium
GTGTACGACGAGGCCAAGCGCTTCGCCGAGGCCATGACCATGGCGTACCACCGCTACCACGGCGTCCCCACGCGCATCGTCCGCATCTTCAACACCTACGGGCCCCGCATGCGCCCGGGGGACGGGCGGGTGGTGAGCAACTTCATCGTGCAGGCGCTGCGCGGCGAGCCCCTTTCCATCTACGGCGACGGCAGCCAGACCCGCAGCTTCTGCTACGCGGACGACCTGGTGGACGGCATCTACCGCCTGTTCCACTCGGACCGGGTGGACCCCACCAACATCGGCAACCCGGTGGAGTTCACCGTGCGCGAGCTGGCGGAGCTGGTGCTGCGGATGACGGGGAGCCGCTCGCAGATCGCGGCACTGCCGCTGCCGCAGGACGACCCCAAGGTGCGCCAGCCCGACATCACGGTCGCCCGCCAGGTGCTGGGGTGGGAGCCCCGTGTGCCGCTGGAGGAGGGGCTGCGGCGCACCATCCCCTACTTCGAGCAGCTGCTGCGCGACCCGCAGCTGTCGGCACGCACGCTGTGACGGGGGCGCGCGGGTGAACGTGCTGGTGACCGGCGGGGCGGGGTTCATCGGCGGGCACCTGTGCCGGCGGCTGCTGCAAGGCGGCCACGCGGTGTGGGCGGTGGACAACTTCGACCCGTTCTACGACCCCCGGATCAAGCGCGCCACCGTGCGCGAGCTGTCGGCGTTCCCGGCTTTTCGGCTGGTGGAGGCGGACGTCTGCGATCCGGACGCCGCGCAGGCGGCGCTGCCGGAGGCGGGGTGCACGCGCATCGACGCGATCGTGCACCTGGCGGCGCGGGCGGGGGTGCGCCCCTCCGTCGCGGAGCCGCTGAAGTACGCGCGGGTGAACGTGGAGGGGACGGCCGCGGTGCTGGAGCTTTCGCGCGTCATGGGCAACGCCCCGGTGGTGTTCGGGTCCAGCAGCAGCGTGTACGGCAACTCGGCCCCCGTCCCCTTTCGCGAGGACGACCCGGTGGCGGAGCCGATCTCGCCGTACGCGGCCACCAAGCGAGCCGGCGAGCTGCTGTGCCACGCGCACCACGCGCTGTACGGCACCGCCATCGTCTGCCTGCGCTTCTTTAGCGTGTACGGACCCCGGCAGCGTCCGGACCTGGCCATCCACACGTTCGCGCGGCTGATGGCGGAGGGGCGGCCGATCCCCTTCTTCGGCGACGGCTCCACCGAGCGGGACTACACGTACGTGGACGACATCGTGCAGGGGATCGAGGGGGCGATCGCGTTCGTCCGGGGGAACCCCGGGGCCTTCGAGATCGTGAACCTCGGCGAAAACCAGACGGTGCCCCTGTCGCGGCTGGTGGAGCTGCTGGGCGCGGCCATGGGGGTGGAGCCGGTGCTGGACCGGCAGCCCGCGCAGCCAGGGGACGTGGAGCGCACCTGCGCCGACGTCGGCCGTGCGCGGCGGCTGCTGGGATACGATCCCCGCACCCGTGTGGAAGAAGGCATTCCGCGCTTCGTGGAGTGGTTCCGCTCCGCCGCCCGCTGACGAATCGCGAGAAACCACGGATGGGAATGGAGTTCGAGCCCGCGGCAGAGGGAGCCCTGGAGGCGAGCGGCACCCGCGACCGCGCCCTCCGCCGGTCCGCGCCGCGTCGCCGGAAGACGGCGTGAGCGGCGCGGCGACGGCGGCCGGGCCGCCGCGGGTGCTGGCGGCGGTGCTGAACTTCAACGGCAAGCCGCACCTGCAGGCGCTGCTCCCGACGCTGGCCGCGCAGGACTACCCGCGCCTGTCCCTGCTGGTGGTGGACAACGCCTCCACCGACGGGAGCCTGGCGTGGGTGCGCGCGGCGCACCCGGAGGTGGCGGTGCTCCCGAGGGCGCGCAACGACGGCTACGCGGCCCTGAACGACGCGATCGACGAGGCGCGGCGCCAGGACGCGGAATTCGTTTTCCTGATGACCAACGACCTGCGGCTGGATCCCCGCTGCGTGTCGCACGCGGTGCGGGCCATGCGCGACGACGCGCGGCTGGGGATCGTGGGGTTCCACATGCTGGGCGCCGTGCGCTGGGTGGATCCCGCCGCGCTCGACGAGGCTTCCGCGCGCTGGGACGGGCTGCGCGTGGAGGACCGCGGCTGGGTAGAGGGCGCCGCCATGTTCTGCCGGCGCCGCGTCTTCGACGTGCTGGGCGGCATCGACCCCGTGTACTTTGTCTACGCCGAGGAAGACGACCTCCAGTACCGCGCGCGGGCGGCCGGCTTCCGGGTGGCGGGGGTGAACACGCCGGTGTGGCACAACGCCGGCCGCAACGTGCTGGCCGAGACGCCCGCCCGCTCGGCGTACCTGCAGATGCGCAACCTGATTCGCTACCGCGCCAAGAACCACGGCATGTGGATGGGACTCAAGACGGCGGCCCGGGTGGCGGTGAACGCCTGCGGCCCGCGCGACACCGCGGACCGCACGGTGCCGTTCGAGGCCCGGCTGCGCCCGTTCGGCCCCGCGCGCAACGCGCCGCTGGTGGCCCGCGCCATCGGCTGGAACCTGCTGCACCTGCCGCAGACGCTGGCGGCGCGCGGCCGCGACCTGTCGCGCGTACGTCAGGCGCGGCGTCAGCTGGCGGCGCCGCGGTGAAGGAGGGCGGGGGGGAGCCGGGCTCCCTGCGCGCACGGCTCGGTCCGCGGATCGCCCTGCACGATCCGGGGTTCGAACGAACCCCCGAGGTGTCGCTCCAGGCGGGGGGTACGGAGCGGGTGTACGCCTTTCGCGACGAGGACTGCCGCGGCTGGTACCGCCGCTTCGCGGACGACGTACTGGCCGCGGTGGACGAGCGCCGCTTTCTCCCGGTCTACCGGATGGCGGACGGCGAGTTCTCGTTCGCCCTGGGCGCGCCCGAAGAGCGGCTCCCCCTCCGCCGCCTGCGTCCCCGGCAGCTGGCGAAGCGCCTGCTGAACACCCTTCGCGGGCGGCGCGGCGGGCATCGCAGCGGGTCGCCCGGGCACGGCTGCGAGGTCTACTCGCCCCGCGAGCGCCGCGCCCTGCTGGACGCGTACGCGGCGGATCTGCGCTTCGTGGCGGATCGCGGGTACCTGGCGCTCGCGCTGGCGGACACCCCCTTCTTCGCCCCCTGGGCCCGCGAGATCCTGGACTGGCTGGACGCGCGCGGGATCCCGGTCCACGTCGGCAACTACCAGTACTTCTACGCCGTATACGCGCTGCTGCACGGGCCCGACAGTGAGCGCCTGCTCGGCGGCCGGCGCGTGCTGGTGGTGAACCACGCCGACGCGGAGCGGCAGGCGGCGATCGCGGAGGCGCTGGCCCGCGCGGGCGCGGCGGCGACGCGGTTCATCTCCATCTCCCGCGACAAGGCGATGCTGGAGCGGCTGGACCCGCGGAGCCTGGTCGAACCGGTGGACCTGGTGCTGGTGGGCGCGGGGGTGGGCGCGGCAAACGTGCTGCGGCAGCTGGAGCCGCTGGGCGTTCCCGCGCTGGACGCGGGGTACGCGCTGGACGTGATGGCGCAGCCGGCGCTGCACTGGCGCAGGCCGTACTGCGTGGCGGACGCGGAGTTCGAGCTGGAGCGGGTGG
>JAHWJJ010000084.1:0-7001 GCA_019348475.1 Gemmatimonadota bacterium
CCAGCGCGGCGGCGTCGAGCGGCCCGCGCAGCTGCTGGGCCGTGGCCAGGTTGTACGAGCGCAGCCCCGGCTGCAGGCGGTCCAGGAACCAGAGCCGCTCCTGCGCGAAGCTGAGCGGCAGCGGCCGCGCGCGCCCGGCGGGGCGCACGGGGGGGAGCGGCGGCAGCCCCGCGCGGCGCAGCGCCTCCACCCGCTCCGCCAGCCGGGCCACGGTGGCCGTCTCGAACATGGCGCGCACCGGCAGCTCCACCCCCAGCGCTGCGCGCACGCGCGAGACCACCTGCATGGCCCGCAGCGAGTGCCCGCCCAGCTCGCCGAAGGCGTCGTCCACCCCCACGCGCTCCACCCGCAGCACCTCGGCCCAGATCTGCGCCAGCACCTGCTCCACCGGCGTGCGGGGGAGGGCGTGGGGCTCCCCCGCGGGTCCGGGCGCCGGGAGCGCCCTGCGGTCCACCTTGCCGTTGGGGGAAAGCGGCAGCCGGTCCAGCGCCACGAAGGCGGCGGGGACCAGGTAGAAGGGGAGCGTCCGCCGCAGGTGCTCGCGCAGCGCGTCCGGCTCCGCCGCGCCCACCACGTACGCCACCAGCCGCTTCTCGCCGTCCTCGCTCTCCCGCGCCACCACCGCGCAGTCTCGGACCCTGGGGTGGCGGCGCAGCGCGGCCTCGGCCTCGCCCGGCTCGATGCGGAAGCCGCGGATCTTCACCTGGTCGTCCAGGCGCCCCAGCACGTCCAGCCCGCCCGCCGGCAGCCGGCACGCGCGGTCGCCGGTGCGGTACAGGCGCGCCCCGGGAACTCCGCCGTACGGGTCGGGGACGAAAGACGCGGCGGTGGCCGCGGGGCGGCCGTGGTAGCCGCGGGCCAGGACGGGCCCGCCCAGGTACACCTCGCCGGGCACCCCCTCGGGGACGGGGCGCATCCGCTCGTCCAGCACCAGCGCGAAGCGCCCGCCCAGCGCCGTCCCCACCGGAACGCGCGGGGCGGCCCCATCCGCCGCCTCCGCGGTGTGGAGCGTCGCGGTGACCACCCCTTCCGTGGGCCCGTAGAGGTTCAGCAGGCGCGCGGCGCCCGGGGCCCGGTGCCACGCCGCCACCGACGCGGGGCGCAGCGCCTCGCCCCCTACCAGGGCCAGGCGCACCCGCGCGCGGACCCGCGCCAGCGCCGCCTCGTCCGCGGCCAGGGCGTGCCAGTACGCCGTGGGGGGGTTGACGACGGTCAGCCCCAGCCGCTCCACGGCGTCCGCGAACTCCGCGGGGCTCCACACCTCCGGCCCGCGGAACGCCACCGCGGCCCCCACGGCCAGCGGGGCCAGTATCTGCTCGATGGAGGGGTCGAAGGTGATCGCCGCGAAGGCCAGCACGCGGTCCTCGGGGCCCAGCGCGTAGGCGCCGGCCGCGGCGCGCAGGTGGGCGGCGGCCGCGCCGTGCGGGACGACGACCCCCTTGGGCGTGCCGGTGGAGCCGGAGGTGTAGAGGACGTAGGCGGCGGCCTGGGGGTGGGAGCGGTCCTCGGGGGCGTGCTCCGGTTGCGCCGCGAGCTCGTCCCGCAGCGCGTCCAGCCGCAGCACGCGCGCGCCGTCCGCCGCGACTGCGCCGGCGGCGCCGTCGTCGGCCAGCAGCAACGAGGCGGCGGAGTCGCGGAGCAGCAGCGCGATCCGCTCGGCGGGCGAGCCGGGGTCCACCGGGACGTAGGCACCGCCCGCCTTGAGCACGCCCAGGATGCAGACCAGCAGCTCCGGGCCGCGCTCCATGCACACGCCCACGCGCACCTCCGGGCCCACGCCCCGGCGGCGCAGGAGGTGCGCGAGCCGGTTCGCGCGCCGGTCCAGCTCTGCGTAGGGCAGCGGCCCCCCGGCGTCCAGCACCGCCGGCGCGTCCGGCGCCCGCTCCGCCTGCGCCTGGAAGAGCCGGTGGACGCACCCGTCCGCCCGGTACTCCCCGGCCGCGGCGCCCCGCGCCCCTTGCAGGGCCCGGTGCCGCTCCTCGCCGTCCAGCGGATCCAGGTCGTGGAGCGGGCGCGCGGGATCCGCCGCGATCTCCTCCAGCAGGCGCGCGAAGTGGGCCAGCATCCGGTCCGCCGCGGCGGCGTCCCACAGGTCGGCGTCGTACTCCATCCGCACCCGCAGCGGCGCCTCGCCCGTGACGGCCAGCGAAAGCGGGACGCCGGTCCTGCGAAAGATCCGGAACCCGCGGCCCAGCCACGCCTTGCCCAGGTCGCGGAACGGCGCGTCGAAGGGCTGCGGCTGAAAGTCCAGCAGGGTGTCGTAGAGTGCGCCCGGCGCCAGCGCGCTCCACTGCACGATGTCGGAAAGGCCGGCGTGCTCGTGCGCGGCGAGCGCCGCGGCGCGCTCCCCGATGTCCTCCAGCCAGTCGATCACCCGCGCGGCGGGGGGGATGGGCACGCGGACGGGGACGGTGTTGATGAGCAGCCCCACCATGGCGTCCGCGCCGTCCGCGCCGCCGGCCCGCCCGCCGCGCACCACGCCGAAGACGGCCTCGCGGCTCCCGGTGTAGCGTGCCAGCAGGAGCGCCCACGCGCCCTGCACCAGCGTGTTCAGCCAGACGCCCTGCTCGCGCTCGAAGGTGCGCAGCGCGGCCGTGGCGGCGTCCGAAAGGCGAATCTCACGCTCTCCCGAAGGCGGCTCCGCGTCCGGGTCGCGCGGCGCACCGCGGCTGGGGTGCACCCGCGCGGGCGCGCCCACGCCGCGCAGCAGTTCCGTCCAGTAGGCCCGGTCCGCGGCGGCGTCGCGCCCGCGCAGCCACGCTACGTGCTCGCGAAACGGGGGGCGCGGCGGGAGCTCCGGCTCGCCCACCTCGCCCCCGGCGTCGTAGAGCGTGAAGACGTCGCGCAGGACGTGCGAGACCGAGCGGGCGTCCAGGAGGATGTGGTGAAAGCTCCACACCAGCACGTGCTCGGCGGCGGAAAGCCGGAACAGCGCCAGCCGCACCGGCGGCGCCTCCGCCAGCGCAAAGCCGTGGGCGCGGTCCCGGGCCAGGTGGCGCTCCAGCCGCCCCTGCTGCTCCGCGGGGTCCACGTCCGCCCAGTCGTGCCAGGCCAGCTCGGGCCGGAACTCCGCCAGCACCTCCTGCACGGGCTCGGCGACGTCGGCCCAGCGAAAGCGCGTGCGAAGGGCGTCGTGCCGGGCCACCACCCGCCACCACGCCCCCTGCAGGCGCTCCCGGTCCACGGCGTCCGCCAGCCGGCAGACCACCTGCTCCACGTTGATCCCCGACGACGGCGCGCGCAGCGTCTCGGCGAGCATCCCCTGCTGGAGCGGGGTCAACGAATACTCCCCCACTGCCGGGCCGGGGACGCGGGCCGTCACTGTCGCCATGCGGGGAACACCTTCTGGACTGGATTGGAGCACCGAATGCCTGCCGTACCCGACCGGCGGCTCCCTGCATGGTTAGGCTTAAAGTGGTAGAGAGTCAAGAAAAATTTTCTGACCGATTATGGTCGAGCCTTCTGCCGGGGGTCTGCACGCCGCGGCTCCGTCCGCGAAAACGCTGGGCCGGGCGGGGCAACGGAGGGTGGAGAACACGGGTCGTGCCGCGCGGGGCCTGCGCGCGATTCAAGACGTTTACAGGGAAAGCGGCGGGCGGGAAGGTGCGCGCCAGGGGGGTCGTGCAGGCACGGGGATAGCCGCCGCGCGGAATCTCTTGCGGACCGCCGGTCCGCGCATTAGTAATCCGGATGAAGCCATACGTTTCATGCCGGTGCTGACGGTGTGCGCGTTCGGATTCCCGGGTATGCGGCCGGGTGTCCGGGACCGCGGCGCCGCGCGGCAGGGCCGCCGGACCGAGCGGCGCGGTGCGAGCGCCGCTGGTACTCGCCACGGTCGCCCCGGGGGGGCACACCCCGTCCATATGCACGTGCCGCGTCCCGTTCGGATCTGTACGGCGGCGCCCTGTCCCCGGCATCACCGGCCGCACGGAGGCGCGCCGGGGCCGATCCGCGTCCGCGCCGGCGCCCTTGGATGCCGCTTTCCGAGCCCGGATCCCGATGTCGCCACGCGACCCCTGAACCGCCGGCACTGCCACATGATGCTGCCAACCGAGCCGCTGGCCGGCTTCGCGCGCGACGGGGCACCGGGCCTGCACGGCGTGGTGCCCGCGCAGGGGGCGCCCGCGGATCCCCCCGAGGCCGCGGCGTTTGCGCCCGCGGCGCGCCTGCGCCTGCCCAACGGGATGACGGTGGTCCCGCAGAGCCGGGTGGAGGCGGAGCACTTCTACGACGACCTGTTCCGCAAGCGCATCTACCTGCGCCACGGCGTGACGCTGGAGCCCGGCGACTGCGTGTTCGACGTGGGCGGCAACATCGGCACCTTCGCGCTCTTCGCGCACTGGCACGCCCCCGGGACCCGGATCTACACCTTCGAGCCGGCCGCGCCCCTGTTCCAGCGGCTGCGCGCCAACCTGGCGCTGAACGGGGTCCCGGCCCGCGCGTTCGGCTTCGGGATCGGCGAAGCGGAGCGGACGGCGGAGTTCACCTTCTATCCCAACAGCTCCGGCATGTCGTCCTTCTACGCCGACGCGGAGGAGGAGCGGCAGGTGCTGCGGGTGATGATGGACCGCGAGCGTGTGCGCGGAACGGAGGGGATGGACGCGCTGCTGGAGTACGGAGACGAGCTGCTGGAGGAGCGCTTTCGCGGGGAGCGGATGGAGTGCCGGCTGCGCCCGCTGTCGGCGGTGATCCGCGAGGAGGGGGTGGAGCGCATCGACCTGCTGAAGATCGACGTGCAGAAGGCGGAGCTGGACGTGCTCCGCGGCATCGACGCCGAACACTGGCCCCGCATCCGGCAGATCGTGATGGAGGTGCACGACCTGGAGGGACGGCTGGCGGAGGTCGTGCGGCTGCTGGAAGGCCGGGGCTTCCGCGTGGCGGTGGAGCAGGACGAGGCGGTGGAAGGGTCCATCCTCTTCAACCTCTTCGCCCTCAGCCGCACCGCGCCCCCCCGCCCCCGTGTGCCGGTAGAAGCGGCGGAAGTGACGGCCATGTCCGCCGCCTTCCTGTTTCCCGGCGTGGGCGAGCAGTACCCCGGGATGGCCCGCGGGCTGTACGGCGCGGAGGCGGTGTTCCGGGCGGAGCTGGACCGCTGCGCCGGCATCCTGCGGCCGCACCTGGGGGTGGACGTGCGCGAGGCGCTGTTCGCGGATGACGGGGCGCCGCCGCCGGCTCGTGAACCGGCCGCCGCCCCGGGGGGGATCGACCTTCGCGCCCTGCTGGGGCGTGCCCCCGCCACGGACGCCGCCGCCCGCCTCAATCGCACGGACGTCGCCCAGCCGGTGGTGTTCGCCGTGGGGTACGCGCTGGCGCGGCTGTGGGAGTCGTGGGGGGTGCGGCCCGCCGCCCTGATCGGGCACTCGCTGGGCGAGTACACGGCGGCCTGCGTGGCCGGCGTGATGTCGCTGCAAGACGCTCTGGAGCTGGTGGCGCTGCGCGCGCGGGCCATCCAGGCGCTTCCCGGCGGCGCCATGCTGGCCGTCCCCCTCTCCCCCGGGGCCCTGGCGCCCTTCCTAGGCGAGGGCGTGGCCCTGGCCGCGGTGAACGCGCCGGAGCTCTGCGTCCTCTCCGGGACGGAGGCCGCCGTCGCCCACGCCGAGGCCGCGCTCGCCGCCGCGGGGCACGCCGCCCGCCGGCTGGCGGCCACGCACGCCTTCCATTCGCCGCTGATGCGCCCCGCGGCGGAGCGGGTGGCGGCGCTCGCCACCCGCATGCGGCTGGCGCCGCCGCGCATCCCCGTGCTGTCGAACGTCACCGGCACCTGGCTCTCCGCCGCGGAGGCCACGGATCCGGAGTACTGGGCGCGGCACCTGGTGAGCACGGTCCAGTTCGGCGGGGGCGCGGCCGAGCTGCTGGCGCAGCCGGGGCGCGTGCTGGTGGAGATGGGGCCCGGCGGGTCGCTGGGCGCCTTCGTCCGGCAGCAGGCGGCGGCGCGCGGGGCCCCGGTGCCTGCCGCCGTGGCCTCCCTTCCCCACCAGGCCGACGACACCCCGGACGGCGACTTCGTGCGCGCCGCGGCGGAGCGGGTGAAGGCGGCGGGCGCGTCCGCGGCCGCCGCGGACGTTCGCCCGGTTCCGCGCTCCTCCGCTCCCGTCGCCGCGGACTCGTCCGCGGCGGACGAGGCGGCGGATGCGGAGGACGCATACGGCGGCGAGGTGGCGCGGGCACTGGCGGGGATCTGGCGCGAACTGCTGGACGTCCGCGCCGGCCCGGACGACGACTTCTTCCTGCTGGGCGGACACTCGCTGCTGGCCACCCGGCTCATCGCCCGCGTGCGCGAGGCGTTCGGGGTCCAGATGCGGCTGCGGACTCTGTTCCAGACCCGCACCGTGGCGGGGATGGCGCGGTGGATCGAGGAGGCCGCCGCCGCCCCGCCGGAGGCGGCACCCCTCGGGGCGCCCGGGGGATGAAGGCCCCGGCCGCCGCCGGCCACGGCGGATGCCGTCGCGGCGACATGTAGCGCGTCCTGCAGGCGGTGGATCCGGACGTCCCCATCGGGGTCACGCTGGGTGGCTGGGGATCGCCACGGACGAGCTGCGCACCGTGGACCGGCTGCGGGTCCTGCTCGCATCCACCGCGTTCCCGTACCTGCGGACGCCTGGATGATGGAGTGATGGAGTGATGGAGTGATGGCGGCCAGTGCTGGATGCACGGAGTTCGACGGCCGGAGGCGGACCGGATGGGATCGGCAGGATCAAGGCGTCCCCTGGTAGAGAGGTTGCTGCCGGCGAGGGGACGGGATCCGCATTTTTTTTGGATGGGCAGGGATCGAGGTGGCGCGGCGCGGGCCCGCCGGGGTACATCATCCACCCGATCGCGATCTGTGAAAGCCCGCCCCGGCTGGACCCCTGGATGATGGAGTGATGGGTGATGGCGGCCAGTGCTGGATGCACGGGGTTCGACGGCCGGAGGCGGACCGGATGGGATCGGCAGGATCAAGGCGTCACCTGGTAGAGAGGTTGCTGCCGGCGAGGGGACGGGATCCGCATTTTTTTTGGATG
>JAHWJJ010000084.1:7101-11658 GCA_019348475.1 Gemmatimonadota bacterium
TGATGGGTGATGGCGGCCAGTGCTGGATGCACGGGGTTCGACGGCCGGAGGCGGATGGGATCGGCAGGATCAAGGCGTCCCCTGGTAGACAAAGGCTGCTGCCGGCGAGGGGACGGGATCCGCGTTTTTTTAGATGGCCAGGGATTGAGGTAGCGCGGCGGGTGCCGGGCCGGGACACGTCATCCACCCGATTGCGATCTGTAGAACGCCGCCAGGGCCGGGGGGCTGGACAACAGAGGGGACAAGCCCGGCTGATGCCGGATCGCAGATCGATTGTGCATCCAGCCCAAGACATCTGCACAACGGACTGCAGGACCCGGCATCACACCCGGATTTCACAAGACAGTTTCCGAAGACACGAACTCGGGCACCACGGCAACCGGGTGCCAGAACTTTGTTTTCGGATCTGTATGACGCGCGGGATTGAACCGTTCGCACGGGGGCGGAGAGGATGCGGCTGCTGGTGCTGGGAGGAACGCGCTTCATCGGCCGTCACGTGGTCGAGGCGGCGCTCGCGCGCGGAGACCAGGTCGTGCTCTTCAACCGCGGCCGCACCGCACCCGGCGTCTTTCCGGGCGTGGAGGAGGTGGCCGGCGACCGTGCCGAGGGGCTGGGCCCGCTGGGCGGGCGGCGCTTCGATGCCGTGATCGACCTTTCGGGGATGGTGCCGGAGTGGGTGCGGCACTCGGTGCAGGCGGCGGGGGACGCGCACTACGTCTTCGTCTCCACCGCCTCCGTGTACCGCACCGTGCCGCGCGCGGGGATGGAGGAGGACGCGCCTCCGCTGCACTTTCCCGACTGGCAGAGCACCAACCCCGACGGCGCGGCCTACGGGGCCATGAAGGTGGCGTGCGAGGTGGCCGTGCCGCCCGGCGGGACGATCGTGCGGCCCGGGATGGTGATCGGCCCCGGCGACCACACGGAGCGCTTTGCGTACTGGGTGCGGCGCGTGGCGGCCGGCGGCGAGGTGCTGGCCCCCGGCGCCCCCGGCCGGCCGGTGCAGGGGATCGACGCGCGCGACCTGGCGGCGTTTCTCCTCCACGCCGCAGGGGAGCGGCTGGCCGGCACCTTCCACGCCGTCGGCAGCCCCACCACCTTCGGCGGGATGCTGGAGCTCCTCCGTGCGGACGCCGGCTCGGACGCGCGCTTCACCTGGACCGACGACGCGTTCCTGCGCGCGCACGGCCTGGAGCCGTGGGGGGACGAGCTGCCGTTCTGGACGGCTCCGGAGGACGCCGGCTTCTTCGCGCTCTCCGCCCGCCGCGCCGTGGCGGCGGGGCTGCGCCTGCGCCCGATGGCCGAGACCGCGCGCGACACCGCCGCCTGGGAGCCCACCCGCGACCCGCAGGCGCGCACCGGCGGGCTGGCGCCCGCGCGCGAGGCGGAGCTGCTCGCCGCGTGGCACGCCCGCGGGACCGCCGGCTGATCTGACGGCGGGGGAAGCGCCGCGCGCCCATCCACCCGCCCATCCATGACCCACGCAGGCGACCATTCAGGAGGTGCGCCGTGAACTCCGTTGCTTTGCTCACCCGGTGCGGTCTGCTCGCGGCCGCGTCCCTGCTCGCCGGCTTCGCCTCGGCGGCCGCGGCGCAGGCGGAGGCGCCGGCTGCGCCCCCGCCGGGACGCGTGGAGGCCCGGGCCGCCCGGATCGCCGGCGCGGGGCCGCAGATCGACGGGCGGCTGGACGAGGCCGCCTGGCAGCAGGCCGCCGTCATCACCGGCTTCGTGCAGAAGCACCCCGACGAGGGCGCGCCGGCCTCCGCGCGCACTGAGGTGCGGGTGCTGTACGACGATCGGGCGGTGTACGTCGGCGCCAGGATGTACAGCGACGACCCGGCATCCATCCAGGCGCCGGTGGGAAGGCGGGACCAGCCGGGGGAGTCGGACCAGCTCCTGGTCTCGCTCGACACCTGGCACGACCGCCGCACCGCCTACACCTTCGGCGTGACCGCCGCGGGCGTTCGGCTGGACCTGTACCACCCCGGCGACCGCGAGGAGGCCCAGGACTGGTCGTTCGACCCGGTCTGGGAAGCAAGGGCGCACAGGGATTCGCTGGGCTGGACGGCGGAGATGCGCATCCCCTTCTCGCAGCTGCGCTTCAACCGGGGCGCCAGCCAGCGCTGGGGGCTGAACGTCAAGCGGGTGGTGCCGGCGCGCAACGAGGAGTCGTACTGGGTGATGGTCCCGCGCAACGAGGCCGCATGGGCGTCGCGCTTCGGGGTGCTGGCGGACCTGGAGGGGATCCGCCCCGCGCGGCGCATCGAGCTGTCCCCGTACGCCGCGACGGCGGCCACGCTGGCCTCCACGGCCGAGCCGGGCGACCCGTTCACCGACGGCCGCGACTACAGCGTGCGGGCCGGCGCGGACCTCAAGGCGGGGCTGGGGCCCAACCTCACACTGCAGGCCACCGTGAACCCGGACTTCGGCCAGGTGGAGCTGGACCCGGCCCAGGTGAACCTCACCGCCTTCGAAACCTTCTTTCCCGAGCGGCGGCCGTTCTTCGTCGAGGGGAGCCAGCTCCTGCAGGGCGGCGGCGCGGGGTATTTCTACTCCCGGCGCATCGGCGCGGCGCCGCGCGGCCCCGCGCCGGGGACGTTCGTGGACCGCCCGGACCACACCACCATCCTGGGCGCGGCAAAGGTGACCGGCAGGCTGCCGAGCGGCCTGTCGGTGGGCGCACTGGCGGCGCTCACCGCGCGCGAGGAGGCCCGCACCTTCGACGCGGAGGGCGGCACCTTCCGGAACGTGGAGGTGGAGCCGCTGACGGCGTACGGGGTCGGCCGCCTCCAGCAGCAGTTCGGCCCGGCGGGATCCACCGCGGGGGTGATCTTCACGGGCGTGCGGCGTGAGCTGGACGCGGGCGAGCCGCTGGCGCGCCTGCTGAACCGCCAGGCGGTGGCCGGTGCCGCCGACTGGAACCTGCGGTTTCGCGGGGGCGAGTACGAGCTGCGGGGCCACCTGGGCGCAAGCCGCGTGGACGGCGACTCCGCGGCGATCCTGCGCCAGCAGCGTTCCAGCGTGCGCTACTTTCAGCGCCCGGACGCCGGGTACGTGGCCGTGGACCCCTCGCGCACCTCGCTCTCCGGCTATGCGGGCGGACTGGGGCTGGCCCGCAACAGCGGCAAGCACTGGCTGTGGGAGACGTCGGTGGACTTCGCCTCGCCGGGGTTCGAGCTGAACGACGCGGGCCGGCTCGCCTCCACGGACGAGGTCTTCACCTTCGCGGCGCTGCGCTACCGCGAGAACCGGCCCGGTCCCGTGCTGCGCAGCTACTCGGTGGGGGCATCGGCGGAGAACGGCTGGAACTTTGGCGGGGTGCACAACTTTTCGACGGTTCGCGGCATCGCGAACGCCACCTGGACCAACTTCTGGACCAGCAGCTTCAGCGCGTCGGTGGACCTCCCGGCACTGAGCGACAACCTCACCCGCGGCGGTCCCCTGATGCGCACCCCCTTGGCCTGGGCCACCATCGCGCAGGTGGGCGGCCCGGCGTCCGCGCCCACGCGGTGGCACGCCCGCGTGTATTACGGCCGGGCGGAGGAGGCCGGGCCCACGTACCGCGTTTCCGGGGGCGTCTCGGTGCGGCCGGGACCCCGCTGGCAGCTGGGGGTGGAGCCCAATTACGTGCACTTCGCCATCCCCCGGCAGTACATCGGAGCGCTCCCGGACGGACCCGAGCGGACCTTTGGCAGGCGCTACGTTTTTTCACACGTGGGACTGACCGAGTTCCGGGTGCCGGTGCGGCTGAACTACGCCCTGCGGCCGGACCTGACGCTGGAGACGTACCTGGAGCCCTACGCCTCGAGCGCCCGCTTCACCTCGTTCGGCGAGCTGGCCGCCGCGCGCAGCGGCCGCGTTCGGCGCTACGGCACCGACGGCACCACCATTGAGCCCCAGCCCGACGGCTCGCTGCGCGTGACGGACGGCGCCGCGGTGTTCGAGCTTCCCGACCCGGATTTCAACGTCCGATCCCTGCGCAGCAACGCGGTGCTTCGATGGGAATGGGCGCAGGGGAGCACGCTCTTCCTGGTGTGGCAGCAGGACCGCTTCCGCGAGCGCCCCGGCGGCGCCCGCGTCCGGCCGTGGTCGCTCGGGGAAACGCTGAGCACCGACGGCGACAACTTTCTCGCCCTCAAAGTCACCTACTGGGTGGGCATGTAGGCGCGGATCGCCGCGTCGCGACGGCACCAGCCAGACGGCAGCGATCCACCCGGCCGGTGGCCCATCGAAAGTCACTGGCCGCTGCGGGCGCGGGATCCTGTCATGTCACCACTCGCGGGCACCAGGGAAGCAGCCGCACGAAAAAACCGAAGCGCCGCAGGGGAGCCAATCCCTTTGCGGCGCTTCGGTTTACCGTCAGTAGCAGGGGGGGGGCTCGAACCCCCGACCTTACGATTATGAGTCGTACGCTCTAACCAGCTGAGCTACCCTGCCGTCCGACGAAACCGGGTCGGTCCTTGCGGACCGACCCGGGGGCATAGCGGGGGCGGGATTCGAACCCGCGACCTTCGGGTTATGAGCCCGACGAGCTACCAGGCTGCTCCACCCCGCGACACG
>JAHWJJ010000085.1 GCA_019348475.1 Gemmatimonadota bacterium
GCGGAACCCACCGGGGGCGGGGCTCATGTGGGTACCGAGCCGGCCGAGCCGCCCTCCCCCCCCCCCCCCCCACTCCCCCAGGGGGCCGCCTGATTCCGGTTGCGGGGTGCCGCGTACGCCGGAGCCGGCGTGCGCTCGTCGGCCAGCGCCACGGCCGCGGCGCGGTGATCGAAGTGGAAGGCGCCACGCACGATGGCGCCGAGGTGTCGCGGTCAACCGGTGTGAGGCGCTGGAGGTCATCCAGCATGCTCCGCGGCGAGTCGCGTCGGCGCGCGGGCCGGGCCGGCGGGATCACAGCCCTCACCCGCGGCTGCAAGGGGATGCTGGCACAGGCGTTGCCCGGTGCTCGCACGGAATCACCTCATCCCCCCGCAAGGCGCCGAAGTGGAATCGCAGGCAACGCTGGCCGTCCCGGATCACGCAGCCGAGCCGCTGAAAGCGCCGCCGTCCGGGCACGGCATGCCGCCGGACGCCGTCCTGCGGCAGCGGATCGCGGTCGAGTACCGGTACGACGTCCATTTCACGCACGGGGCGTTCGCGGCGGAGAACCGCACGCTGGCGGACGTTCTCGCGCAGGATCACGGGACCGGTCCGCACCGGGTGTACGTGGTGGTCGAAGAGCAGGTGCGTGACAGCTGGCCCGGCCTGGTCTCCGACATCCGGGCGTATGCCCGCGCCCATGCCGCGCAGTTTTCGCTCGCCGCCGATCCGCTGATCGCACGCGGCGGCGAAGAGGCAAAGAACCGCCCGGAGCTGGTGGCGCAGGTGCAGGCCAGCCTGAACGACGCGGGGATCGACCGGCACTCGTACGTGCTGTGCATCGGGGGCGGCGCGCTGCAGGACGCCGTCGGCTTCGCGGCAGCGACCGCGCACCGCGGGGTCCGCATGGTCCGGCTTCCGACCACCGTCCTCGCGCAGAACGACTCCGGGGTGGGGGTAAAGAACGCGATCAACGCATTCGGCAAGAAGAACTTCCTGGGCACCTTCGCGCCGCCGTTCGCCGTCATCAACGACGCCCGCTTCCTGGAGACGCTCCCGCCCCGCGAGCGGGTGGCCGGGATGTCCGAGGCGGTGAAGGTGGCACTGATCCGCGACGCGGAGTTCTTCGGCTGGCTGCGCCGGAACTCCCGTGCGCTTTCCGCGGGCGACGCGGGGGCGCTGCAGTACCTGATTCGCCGCTGCGCCGAGCTGCACCTGCGCCACATCGGCACCTCCGGCGACCCGTTCGAGTTCGGCAGTGCGCGGCCGCTGGACTTTGGGCACTGGGCGGCGCACAGGCTGGAGAGCATGACCGGGTACCGGCTGCGCCACGGAGAGGCGGTGGCCATCGGCATGGCCATCGACACCCTCTACTCCGAGCTTGCCGGGTACCTTGCCCCGGGGACGGCCGGCGCCGTGCTGGGGCTGCTGCGGGACCTGGGGCTCCCGCTCTGGGACGAGGCGCTGCGGGAGGAGGACGCGGTGCTGCGGGGGCTGGAGGAGTTCCGGGAGCACCTGGGCGGCGAACTGACGGTGACCCTGCTGCGCGGGATCGGGCAGGGATTCGAGGTGCACCGGATGGACGAGCGGCTGGTGCGGCGTGCCATTCACCAGCTCGATCCGGCTCGCGCCGCATGAGGCTGCCCGGGCCCGGCGAGCGCCACCTTACGTACTGCACCAACATCCATCCGGGGGAGAGCTGGGCCGAGGTCCGGAGCAACCTGGACCGCTTCGTCCTCCCCGTGCGCGCGCGCGTCGCCCCGGGGGCGCCGTTCGGGGTGGGGCTGCGCCTGTCCGGGCGCGCGGCGCGGGAGCTCGGCGAGCCGGGGCAGCTCGACGAGTTCCGCGCCTTTCTGCGCGAGCACGCGCTCTACGTCTTTACCCTGAACGGCTTTCCCCACGGGGCCTTCCACGGCCAGCCGGTAAAGGAGGACGTGTACCGCCCCGACTGGCTGGAGGACGAGCGCCTCGCCTACACCGACCTGCTCGCGGAACTGCTGGCGGCGCTGCTTCCCCGCGGGATCGAGGGAACCATCAGCACCGTCCCCGGCGCGTTCGGCCCCCGCGTGGCCGGCGAGCGGGACGCAGCCGACATGGCGGCGCGGATGGCGCGGCACGTCCACCGCCTGCTGCGCCTGGCCGAGAGCACGGGCCGGCGGATCGCGCTCGCGCTGGAGCCCGAGCCCTGCTGCCACCTGGAGACGGTGGCCGACGCCCTCGAGTTCTTCGCCCGCCACCTCATTGGCGGAGCGGGCGTGGAAACGCTCGCGCGCGAGGCGGGACTCGCGCGGGCGGAGGCGGAGGCGGCGCTCCGGGCCCACGCCGGCATCTGCCTGGACACCTGCCACATGGCCGTGGAATTCGAGGACCCGGCCGCCGTGCTGGCGCGGCTGCGGGACGCGGGCATTCGCGTGCTCAAGGTCCAGGTGAGCGCCGGACTTCGCGCCACACGCCTGGACGGGCCCGCGCGCCAGGCGCTCGCGGCGTTCGCGGACGGCGTGTACCTGCACCAGGTGGTGGAGCGGCGCGGGGACGGCGGGCTGCGGCGCTACCTGGATCTTCCCGACGCGCTCGCGGCAGCGGAGGGGGCGCCGGGGCAGGATCGTGAATGGCGCGTGCACTTTCACGTTCCGCTGTTCCATCCGCGGCTGGGCCTCTTCGAGAGCACCCGGGACTACGCACGGGAGGTGCTGGAATGCGTCCGGGCAGAGTCCGGCTGCCGGCACTTCGAGGTGGAGACGTACACGTGGGACGTGCTTCCGGAGGAGTTCCGGGCCGGCGGCATCGTCGCGGCGGTGGCGAAGGAGCTGGATTGGGCGATGGCGCACCTCGACGGCCGCGCGGCGGCGGCAGCGGTATGAGCGACGCCCCCGCGGCCGGGGTGCCCAGGCCCCGCTGGCGTACCTACCTGCGGCTGGGCCGCGTTTCCAACCTGCCGACGATATGGACGAACGTGCTGGCCGGCGCCGCCCTGGCCGGCGCGGCGCCGCGCCCGGCCACCGCGCTGCTGCTCTGTCTGGCGGTCTCGCTCCTCTACACCGCGGGGATGTTCCTGAACGACGCCTTCGACCGCGAGGTGGACGCGCGGGAGCGGCCGGAGCGGCCGATCCCGGCCGGTGAGATCACGGCGGCGGAGGTGTTCCTGGCCGGCTTCGCCATGCTCGGCGGCGGGTGGTTGCTGCTGGCGGGGGCCGCGCGCGCGCACGGCAGCGCGGCCGCCCCCGCCGTGGCCGCGCTCCTGGCCGGCGCGATCGTCGTCTACAACCTCTGGCACAAGGGCAACCCGCTCGGCCCGGTGCTGATGGGCCTCTGCCGTGCCCTGGTCTACGCCGCCGCGGCGCTCGCCGTGGTGCCGGGGCTGGCGGCGCGCGTCGTGTGGGGGGCGGCGGCGCTCCTTGCCTACGTCGTCGGCCTGACCTTCGCCGCGAAGCAGGAATCGCGCGGCCGGGTGCGGAACCTGTGGCCGCTGCTGCTGATTGCCGCGCCGCTGGCGTACGCCGCCGTCGTGGCGCAGTGGAGCGCGACGGTCGTGGTGCTCTTCGCGGCGTTGACCGCGTGGATCGCGCTCTCCGTCTCCGCGCTGCGCGGCCCCGCTCCGGACCTCGGACGCGGCGTGGTCCGGCTGATCGCGGGCATCGCGCTGGTCGACGCGCTCTTCGTCGCCGCCGCCGGGTTCGCGCTGCTGGCATGGGTCGCCGCGCTGGGCCTTCCACTCACGCTCGCGCTGCAGCGCTACGTGCGGGGGACCTAGCCGGCGCGTCTCCACGGACCATCTGCTCGCGCCCTGTCCCTCGCCCGAAACGCGACAGGGGGCATGGAATGAATCCATGCCCCCCGCTTCCCGCTGGCCTCGCTCCCTTACCGCGCCGCGGCCGGCCGCTGAAAGAGCGGCAGGTACTCCCGGTACCCTTCGGCCGCCAGCCGGTCCACCGGCACGAACCGGAGCGCGGCGGAGTTGATGCAGTAGCGAAGCCCCGTGGGTGCGGGTCCATCGTCGAACACGTGCCCCAGGTGAGAATCCGCCCTGCGCGACCGGACCTCGGTCTGCACGCCGAACAGGCCGCGGTCCTCCCGCTCCACCACGTTCCGCGCGGCCAGCGGCCGGGTGAAACTCGGCCATCCCGTCCCGGAGTCGTACTTGTCCAGCGAACTGAAGAGCGGCTCGCCCGAGACCACGTCCACGTAGATCCCCGCCCGCTTGTTGTCCCAGTACTCGTTGCGGAAAGCGCGTTCGGTCCCGTTTTGCTGCGTTACGCGGTACTGGAGCGGCGTGAGCGTGCGCCGCAGCTCCGCGTCGCTGGGCTTGTCCGGATGCGCGCGCTGCGCGGCCGCCACGGCCGGCCGCGTTTGCGCGTCGGCGGTTTCGGCCTGCATGCAACCGGTCAGGCTCAGAATGGACAGCGCCAGTGCAGCCTGCAGGTGCTTCGCACCATAGATTCGCATTGTGACCTCTGATTCCAGGGACCTGCTCCGGGCCCGGAGCCGTTGAATCACGACCCCGGGTGCTGCCGCCGCCCCCCATCCGCGGGTGGCGATGACGAATCAAATGTAGCGGCAGAGAGCGTCTAAGTCAATGTTTGCCAAAGGTTTAGCGGCTATCGTCCTCCGGCGCGGAGAGCGAGTATTCCAGGTCCCGGCGAATGAACCCGGAATGTTGAGTTGACGAACAGACAGGGTTACACGTGGGGCTCGGTGGACAGGTGCTCGATACGCATGATCTGGTGCCACGGGTAGAACGTGCTGCCCTGCCAGAACCCGCCCCGGCCGTGCATCAGGCGCGGCTCCGCCTCGTGCGCCTCGGCGGCGGTCGGCCCATTGGACCACGTCGTCATTTCGACGGCTGAGCCATCGGCGAAGTAGACGAGGTATCGAAGGCTGTACCCCTGAGACATCTTAGCACCCGCTGAAAAGTGATCCGGCGTAGCTCATCCCGCTCTATTATCGTGGTCGACGCCCGCCCGCTCGTTTCGCTGCCTCACATCTTCAAGGGATCGCTTGCGGGTCACCGAAAACCTCAGGCTCCTGCCGCGGCGGTGCGTGCACGGGACCCGGCGCATCGAACAGGTGGTCCAGCACGAGGCGCTTGACCTCCGTGGCCTGCACCTCGCCCTCCGGCAGCAGACCGGGCTCGCTGGAGATGAAGAGCGGGCCGTGCCGCGGGTCGTCGGTGATCCGCCCGTGCGAGCCGCGGACGAGCGAAGCGTCCAGCGGAACCACGTCCATCAGGTAGCGGAAGCCCAGCGTCTTCTTCGCCAGCGTCCACCCCACCTTGAGGGCCGGGGCCCGGAGCGCCGGATCGACGAAGAGCTCCACGGGGTCGTATCCCGGCTTGCGGTGGATGTCCACCGTGCGCGCGAAGTCCGGCGCCCGGTCGTCGTCCATCCAGTGGTAGTAGGTGAACCACCGCTCCGCGGACGAGACCGCCACCAGCTCGCCCGAGCGCGGATGGTCCAGCCCGTGCGCGCGCTTCCCCTCGTCGTCCAGCACGGTCTCGATCCCGGCGACCCCCTCCAGCAACTGCTTCACGGCCGGAATGCGGGCGGAATCGCGGACGTAGACGTGCGCCACCTGGTGGTCGGCGACCGCGAACGCGTCGGACGCGCCGGCATCCAGCATCTCGCGCCCCAGCTCCGGCTTGACGCGCAGCAGCCCGGCCTCGCGGAGCACCCGGTTGACGTGAACGGCGCCCGAGACGGGCGTGATCCCGTATTCCGAAAGGACGATCACCCGGCCGCCGTCCCCGCGGACGTGGTCGATCAGCGCTCCGCACAGCGCATCGACCGCGCGCAGGTCCTCCGCGATGCGGGGATGGTGCGGTCCCAGGCGCTGGAGGTTGTAGTCCAGGTGCGGCAGGTAGACCAGCGTCAGCGTGGGCCGGCGCGTATCGTAGACGTGCCGCGCGCACTCCGCGATCCAGCGGCTGGAGGTGATGTCGGCCCGCGGGCCCCAGAAGTTGAAGAGCGGGAACGGCCCCAGCGCCGCGTTCAGCTCGTCGCGCAGATCCGCCGGCTCGGTGTAGATGTCCGGGATCTTGCGCCCGTCCGCGGGATACAGCGGCCGCGGCGTGACGGAGACGTCCGCCGTGCTGTACATGTTGTACCACCAGAACAGCTTGGCGCAGGTGAACGCCGGATCGCGCCGCCGCGCCGCGTCCCAGATCTTTTCGCCCGTGACCAGCGCGTTGGACTGCTGCCACAGGCGCACCTCCGCCGTGTCGCGGAAGTACCAGCCGTTCCCCACGCAGCCGTGGTCGCGGGGCAGCAGCCCGGTGGTGAAGGTGGACTGCGCCGAGCAGGTGACGGCCGGCAGCACGGTGCGCAGCGGCCGGACCGCGCCGTCGCTGGCCAGGGCGCGCAGGTGGGGCGTGTGCTCCCCCAGCAGGTCCGGGGTCAGCCCCACCACGTTCAGGACGAGCGTGCGCCTCATACCGGATTGCGAATGATCGTTCTGGAATCCGCGCCGGAGACCCGTCCCGCCCGATCGGCCGCAACCCGAACCCGTCGGGGGTAAAGCCGGGCAGTGCTGGACGGCTGCGGGTGCGACGGCCGGAGGCGGACCGGACGGGATCGGCAGGATCCACGAATCGTTGGCAGAGAGGATGCTGCCGGCGAGGGGACGGGATCCGAATTTTTTGAGGGAGCACGATCGTCCGCTCTCCCGGCGGAACGTCGTCCGGGCACATCGACCACCCGATCGCGATCGGTAAAAGGCCGCCCCGGCTGGAGAGTGGCCGACCGAGCGGACACGCCCGACACCACGAGTTCGGGCAGCAGTGGAAGCTGGTGGCAGAACCTTGTCCTGAGATCTGGTATCACGGGCCCGCCTGCGCGCGCGCGACGCTGAAACGCGAGGTGCGGGCCGCGTCTGGGCCGTCGACCACGGCCTTGATCAGGCAGGCGTCCAGCAGCATGTCGGGGATGAAGCGGAGCCGGAACGCGGTCAGCACCTGGCGGATCTCGGCCCGCCGTGCCTCGTCCGGACCCTCGGCGGGCCGCGCGTGCACGGGGAGCGTGCGGACCCGCTCCTGCGCGGAAGCGACGAGGGCGCGTCCGCGGGCGTCGTACGGCTCGGACCGGACCCGTGGCTCCACGCGCGACCAGACCGCGGCCAGAAAGCCGGGCCAGTTCGCCAGGCCGCGGTAGTAGGACGACACCAGCGGATGCCCGTGCCGCTCCTTGACCGACTGAAAGAGCGCCCGCAGCCGCGGATCGTCCGTCTCCGCGTCCACCATCTCCACCTTCGAGGTTCCCTCGGCGGGCCCCGACGGGATGGGCGAGGCATCCCCGGCGGCCGGTCCCGGAGCGGCGCCGCCCGGGGAGGGGCCGAAGTCCATCTCGTGCAGGAGCGTCGCCGTCAGCAGGAGCTTGGGCAGGACGTAGTGGATGGTGTCGTTGAAGGCCCGGATCCGGTGCAGGTCGCCCGACGCTTCCCGGTCCACGCCGCCGGCGTCCGGGACGGGCTCCAGCAGCGCCTGCGCCCGGAGCTCGTCCGCCGCCTGCTCGAAAGCCCGGCTCCGCAGGGTGGGCCGGATGCGCGCCCAGGCGCCCTCCAGGTAGTCCGGGTGGTTGGCGAGCGTGCGGAAGATCAGGTTGACGATGGGGACGCGGAGCGTGTCCTGGACGTCCTGGTAGACCCGCGCCACCCGCTCGCTCGCCGCGTCCGGCATCACGTCCGGCATCCGTGCCACCCGTTCCATCCCGCGCCGGATCTCCTGCTCGTCGTCGCGATCCATTCCGTCTCCGTCCGCGTGGATTGACGTTCGGCGGTGGAGGGAGAGGCAGTTCCGGTCCCCGGAATGCCTCTCGCTCCAGCCGCAGCCGCGGTCACACCCCCGGCCGCGCGGCTACCGCAGGCGTGCCCGCGGCGGCAGCGGAGACAGGTTGGCCGGGGGTCCGCTCGCCGGCACGCCGTCGCGCGTGACCCGCCAGATCACCCCGGTCCCGGGGAACGGGCGGGGGAAGGGAGCGGGACCCGCCAGGAACACCGTCAGCGCACCGATGTCGGCGATGTACATGGCGTTGCCGTCGGGCGAGAAACGGACGTCCACGGGGTGCTTGGGCGCCCCGGTGACCACGTATTCCATCCCTTCGGGCCCCAGCGCCGCGGGCTGCGCGGTGAAGAACCACTCCATCTGACCCGTGGCGGGGTCGATGCGCACCACCTGGTGCCCGGTGGGCACCTTCTCCGTCCCGGTGATGGGGAGTCCGGCGCCGAACTCGCCCAGGAACATCTGCCCCTCGAAGCCGAACCGGCTGCTGCGGCTGAAGTCGAACTTGGTGACCCCGGCGTGCTTGGGCCGCGTGAAGAGCGGCCGCTCCACCGGGGGATGGTCCGCCAGGAGGAACTCCGGCCTGGGTCCGCGCGTGGAGTTGAACCGCGGGTCGGTGACGGGAATGCCGCTGGAGTAGTCCGGCCACCCGTACCAGGCGCCCTCACGGACCACCCAGACGTTGTCCTCCGCGTTGGCGATCGGGCGGCTGCCGCGCTCGTCGTACCCGTTGTCCGACGCGTACAGGCGCCCGTCCGGCCCCCACCGCACGCCGAACGGGTTGCGGAGCCCCCAGGCGAACACCTCCAGCCCGGAGCCGTCGGCGTTCATCCGCAGGATGGCCGCGTTGGCCTTGACCTGTCCCCGGATCACGCGGTTCCCGCTGACGCCGAAGGGCTGGAAGGCGCCCGTCCGTGCCAGCATGGACCGGTCCGGGTTGCGGTTGAACAGGCTGGCCATCACGTACCGAACGTTGCTCCACAGGCTCACCAGCCGGCCCTGCCGCGCCAGGACGTTGTTGGGATGGGGAGTCAGGAAGCTCTCCCCCCGCAGCCGGATGTCGCGCGCGGGGACGTCGCTCATGTTGGGCCAGAGCGCCAGTCCCAGGAACGGCCAGGCCTGGTCCAGCCCCACCACGCCGGCGTCGGTGAACGCACCCACGCCAAAGTAGATCCTGCCGTCCGGACCCACCGACATCTGGCTGCTGAAGTGCCCCGAAGAGGCGGGCAGGTCCGTGACCAGGTCGCGCAGCGTTCCGTCGGTGCCCAGGACGGAGATCTTGTTGAAGTGCGAGACGTACAGCTGGCCCTGGTGCCACATGATGTCGGTGATGGGGCCCATCAGCCCGGTGTTCGCCTCGGCCACGTAGGCCATCTCGCCCGCCGGCGTGATGCGCAGGATGCGCGGCGGAGCCACCGGGTCGCCGTACGTGTAGCCGCCCTCGGCCACGTACAGGTTGCCGCGGTCGTCGAACTCCACGCTGGTGGGGTAGATCAGGTCCCGCACCACCACCTCCACCCGGTATCCCGGGGGTACCCGGGCGGCCGCGGCATCCGCCGGCGGCACCCGCGGCATCTCGCGCGGAAAGATCCCCTGCGGCATGCTGGGCCGCGGAATGCCGCACGCCGCGGCCCCCAGCGACAGCAGACCGGCCACCACGGCGGACGTCACGTACCTGGACCTCATTGGCTCCCTCCATTGTTGTGCGCCGGCGATGCCGCTTCGCCACGCCCGGCCGGCAGATCCCGGGCGTGGTTTCCCGAACGATGGTGCGCTTTGCGTGAAGCCCTCAGGCGGCTGCGCCGGCGAGCATGCCGCGGCCTTCCGGAAGCTGGAACTTGGGGCTCTGGCCCAGGAACTCGGCGGGGTTCTCGAACACCACGCGCCGGATGAGCGCGTCGGGATGCCCGCGGCGGCGCATGGCCAGGATGAACTGCGGTACGGCAACGGGCACGCTGGGGCCCCAGTCGCAGGCGGACGCCACGCAGATGCGATCGGTGCCGTGCATCTCCAGCATGTCGATGGCGCGCTCCGGCGACACCTTGGTCTGCGGATACAGGGTAAGGCCGGTCCAGAAGCCGTTGCCCAGGATCATCTCCAGCGTGTGCTCCTCGGCGTGGTCGATCAGCACGCGGCCGGGGTCCAGCTCGTACTCCAGCAGCGTCTCCACGATCACCCGCGTGCCTTTGTGCTTGTCTTCCAGGTGCGGCGTGTGGATGTGGATGAGCTGGTCGTGCTCCAGCGCCAGCTCCACGTGGTCGCGAAAGGTCGCCAGCTCGTTGCGCGTCACCCGGTTCAGCCCGATCTCGCCGATGCCCAGCACGTTGGGCCGGTCCAGGTAGCGGGGGATGCGGCGCAGCACCTCGCGCGCCAGCGCCCGGTCCTCGCCCTCCTTGGGGTTCAGGCACAGCCAGGTGTAGTGGCGGATGCCGTACTGGGCCGCGCGCTTCGGCTCGAAGTCCGTGATCTGCCGGAAGTAGTCTTCGAACCCGTCGGCCGAGCTGCGGTCCCACCCGGGCCAGAAGGCGGGCTCCGTCAGCGCCACGCACCCGGTCATCGCCATCTGCACGTAGTCGTCCGTGGTGCGTGACACCATGTGGGCGTGGAGGTCGATGTACTCCATCAGACGGCCTCGTTCCACCGGTCGTAGGCCCCGCGCGCGCTCTTCTGGTCCAGCGCCGGGAGCGGCTCGGTGGTGGGGTCGCTGAACACCATCTGCACCCGCTCCGTGCGCCCCGGCGCGTCCTGGGCCAGGACGGCGAGCGCTTCGCGAAAGGCGCGCATCCGGAAGTCCCGCCCCGCGCCCGCGTCGCCCGCGCGGTCCACGCGGTCCAGGTACGCCGCGACCTCCAGCAGCCGTGTGCGGTTCTCGATGAAGTACTCGTCCACCAGCTCCACGCCGGTCCTGGGCGAGGGAAGGGCACAGGGGGTCATGACGCACTCCGCGTGGAAGGCTCGCCGCGGACGAAAAGGCCCGCCGCCGTGCCTCAGTAGATGTAGACCGGCATATCGATGCGGAGCACCTCCAGCATCGCCGCGAGGTCGCGCTCGGGAACCGCGAAAGCGGCTGGCTTGACCTGATCGGTGAAGGGGCCGGTTCGCGGAGTCGAATAGATCTCCGTTCCGTCATCGAGCTTCAGGACGTAACGCCCGAGAGCTCCCTTCACCTGCCGCTCCTCCTCCGGGGGGATTGGCTCACCTCGGCTGACGTATACCCATTCAGGGATGGTATAGGTCGGATTCGTCTGCTTCTCCTTCAGATGGCGTTCACCGAGCGCCCGGACCAGCCGCCAGGTACGTCCGTCGGGTCCGTTGATGGTCGAATCGGAACCGATGCCGATCCGCACCTCCCGGAGGGTCGCTGGACCGTGCCTGAGGGAGAGGGTGGAGTCCTCTACGCTGATCGCCAGGTGCATTCCCTTCTCCCGCAGAGCCTTCATCCGGAGCTCGCGCTGGAAGAGAGCAATCGCCAGCTCCGAGCGCCGAGCCTCCGACTCCAGGATCCGGTCGCGGGTCGCCCGCTCCGCCTCCGACATCTGCGCGTTGATGATCTCCGCATCCCGCTGGTACTTCGGGACGCGAGACGCCACCACCGCCGTGGCTGTCAGCAGCACGAGCAGCAGCACCGTGCTCCCCCAGAAGAAAACCGGGTGCCGGCGCCAGAGTGTTCGCTTCGCGGGTTGGTTCTCGGTCATCGGGGCTCTCCACGGCGGGCAGGCGGGCTCGTAAGACACCCGCGCGCGGCTGCAATTAATATTCCGGTGCTCTCCGCCCGATCTATCTACAGCCGCCGCACAGAGTTACACGTTTGCGTCGGGGTTGTTCCAGAAACGGGTGATCTGCGTCGCGCCG
>JAHWJJ010000086.1 GCA_019348475.1 Gemmatimonadota bacterium
GCGCACGCGCAGCATGCGTCCGGCACCGCGGCCGCGGCCGCGCACGGCGGCATGGCGCACGGAACGGGCGCGCGCGCGGCGGACCATGCGGCTGCGGACGAGGGAACCCGCAAGCTGCTCGAACTGGCGGACCGGCTGGTGCGCGATCCTGTCGTCCAGCGTCAGATCCAGCAGGACCCCGCGCTCCGCGAGGCGTGGTCGGACCCCGACGTCCGCCGCGTCGTGACGCAGGAGCCCTGATCGGCCGCGGGGTGACCGACTGGCAGCGTGTTCCGTAGCTGATCACCCCGGCAACCTGAACCCCCGGTCATCCTGAGGGAGCGCACGCGGGTAACTCGACCTACCACAACCGCGTGCGCGCGACCGAAGGACCTTCTCTCCCCCGCGGGAGACGGCCCCATCCGCAGAGATCCGGGCGCCCTGACGCGCGGACAGCCTCTCAGCGGCATGGCCGGCTCCGCGCCGCGCGCCCCCTCCGCTCGCCCAGCCTCGCACCTCCCCCAAAAACCCCTGGGGGAGGTTGAACTGCGCTTTCGTCCTGCACCGTGCGTGCAGCGGCGGCTGCTCAGGATGGCAGCGGGCCGGACGTTTGGTTTGGGGCGGCGTACTTTCCAGCGCGGGATCACTCCGTCCACAGGTCGCCGACCTCGCGGACGCGCGCGGGCATCGTCTGGAGGGTGAACGCGCGCGGATCCAGGTGGTCGGAGAGCTCCGCCCAGGCGAGCGGCGCGCTGACCGTGCCGTGCGGCGTGTTGCGCGCCGCGTAGGCGCCGGCCACGTTCGCCCCGCGCCGCGACATAAGGTGGTCCACGTACACGCTGCCGCGCGGACGCGCCGCGGCGGTGCGCTCCACCGTGGCGACGCCCTTCGCGCGGCGCGCCACCCGCACCGCCAGCTGCTCCGCCGCCTTCAGCGCCGCGGGGACGGGCGTGCCGGGCGGCATGGTGACGTACACGTGCAGCCCCGCGCGGCCGGAGGTCTTGAGCCGCGCCACCAGCCCCGCCTGCTCCGCCACCTCGCCCGCCGCCCGCGCGACTTCCACCACGCGCGCGAAGGCCGCGCCGGGCATGGGATCCAGATCCAGCACGACGTAGTCCTGCACCTGCGGGTGCTGGATGCGCACGTGCCACGGGTCGTACGAGACGGCGCCGCGGGTGATGGTGAACAGCAGCGTCGCCAGGTCGCCGCCCACCAGCATGCGCTTGCGCTCCTTCCCTGCCTGCACCGGCTCCACGCGCACGCCGGCGGGCGTGTCCGCGGGCGCGCTCTGGCGGTAGGCGGGGCGCTTCCCCGGGGCGCCGGGAAAGTACGCCACCGCCAGCGGCCGGTCGCGCATCGGCGGCAGGACGTACGCGGCCGTCCGCACGTAGTAGCGCAGCAGGTCGCCCCGGGTGAACGGCGAGCCGGCGTACATCGGCCGGTTCAGGTGCTCCACCTCCACCGCCGCATCCCCGACCCGCAGCGTGCCCCCGCCCCCCGCGTCCTCCATCTCCCGCAGCGCGTCGTCCACCCGCTCGGTCTCCGCGGAATCCGCGGCCGACGCGGTGGCCGCGGCGCGCAGGTCGTCCGCGGACCTGTCGTCGCGCAGCCCCAGGTAGGTGGAGTCGCGCAGCTTGCCGGCGGAGGTGCGCTCGGCGTAGCGGATCTCCGCAACCAGCCGCGGGTGCGCCCAGTGGTGCCCCTGCACCAGGTGCGGCACGGGGTCGAACGGGCTGTCGTCGCGCTCCAGCTTCACGAGCGCCGCCTGGAGCGAGCGAAGCGCCGCCGCGCTGAATCCCTTTCCCGTGTGCCCCACGTAGCGCAGCCGCCCGTCCGCATCGTACTCGCCCAGCAGGATGGCCCCCAGCCGCCGGGCGGCGTTCGTGGGGTCCGTCCATCCGCCGATCACGAATTCCTCCTGCGGGGTGAGCTTGAGCTTGAGCCAGTGGCGCGACCGCACGCCGGGCTCGTAGGCGGAGCCCGCGCGCTTGGCGATGATCCCCTCCCAGCCGCCGCGCCGTGCGCGCTCCATCAGCTCCGCCGCGTCGCCGGCGCGCTCGCCCAGCCGCACGCGCTCGGTTTCGCGCCCGCGCAGGACCTTCTCCAGCGCGGCGCGGCGGCGCCAGAGCGGATCCGCGACCAGCGGATCGCGGCCCGTGAGCAGCAGGTCGTAGGCGACGTACGCGGCGGGCTGCTCGCGGGCCAGGCGCGCGATGGCGCCGCGCTTTTCGATGTGCATGCGCCCCTGCAGCGCCTCGAAGCGCACGATCTCTCCCTCGCGCAGCGCGACGATCTCGCCGTCCAGCACCAGGTCCGCGTCCACCTGCGCGCGCAGTTCCCGCAGCGCCGCCACCAGCTCCGGGAACTGCGGCGCCTTGTCGTTGCCGTTGCGGGTGAGCAGCGCCACGGCCGCGCCGGTGACCACCGCGATGGCGCGGATGCCGTCGTACTTGGGCTCGAACACCCAGTCACCGCCCGCCGGGGGAACGCGGGCGAGCGTGGCGAGCATGGGCCGGAAGTCGGGCGCAGGCGGCATGGTGCGGCGCATGTGCGGCGGGGGCGGCTCAGGAGCACACCCACCGCGCACGTCTCGCGCCACCCCACGAACGGGTCGGTGAAAGCTCCCGGTGGCGCTGGCTTCGACTGCCCATGCCTCACGCGGAGCCGGTCCGCCGAACAGCCGCTACTTTACGCCACCGGACAGACAGGGAGGAGATGCGCGAGACCGGCAGGCCATCCGTGAGACGTGGACTGTCGCGTGCGCGGGTCTTTACCTTGCAGCAGGGCGAGGACATCCCCGCCGGCGTTGCTCTCTCGGCGTCAGCTTTCTCACATCCCCTCTGATCCAATGGACCGAGTTCTCGCCGTGATCCTGGGTGGCGGCGCCGGCACGCGGCTGTTTCCGCTCACCGCGCAGCGGGCCAAGCCCGCCGTGCCGCTGGGTGGAAAGTACCGGCTGGTGGACGTGCCCATCAGCAACTGCATCAACAGCGGCGTCAACCGCATCTTCGTGGTCACCCAGTTCAACTCGGCCAGCCTGAACGACCACATCGCCCGCTCGTACCTGTTCGACCGCTTTCGCGGCGGGTTCGTGATGGTGCTGGCCGCCGAGCAGACGCCCGGCTCCGTCGAATGGTATCAGGGCACCGCCGACGCCGTGCGGCAGAGCAACGTGCACATCCGCAGCTACGCGCACGAACAGGTGCTGATCCTGTCCGGCGACCAGCTGTACACGATGGACTACCGGCTGATGCTGGAGCACCACCTTCGCACCGGCGCCGACGTCACCGTCGCCGCGACGCCGGTGGTGGCCGACGACGCGCCCGGCTTCGGCATCCTGCGCACGGACGCGGAACACCGCATCACCGAGTTCCACGAAAAGCCGGCGCGCGGCGACCTGGCGGGCAAGGAGAGCCCGGTGGAGCCGGAGATGGAGGCCGCGGGGCGCATCTACCTGGCGTCGATGGGAATCTACATCTTCGACTGCCAGGTGCTTCAGGAGCTGCTGGACGTCCACCCCGAGGCCAACGACTTCGGCAAGCACATCATCCCGCTCGCGATCGGCGAGCGGAAGGTGGTTTCGTACCCGTTCAAGGGGTACTGGAACGACATCGGCACCGTGCGCTCCTTCTTCGACACCAACCTGATGCTGGCGGAGCCGCAGCCGGCGTTCAACCTGTTCGACGAGCAGATGCCGCTGTACACCAACGCGCGCCTGCTTCCCCCGGCCAAGGTCACCCGCTCGCGCATCGAGAACGCCATCATCTCGGAGGCGTGCGTGGTCATCGACAGCGACGTTTCGCACGCGGTGATCGGCATTCGCTCGTACCTGGGCGCGCGCACCCGCATCCACCGCACGGTGATGATGGGCGCCGACTACTACCGCTGGGAGGATCCCGCCAGCCGCAGCCGCGTGGAGGGGCCCGCGCACCCGGGGGTGGACGAGGACACCACCATCGAGGGGGCCATCATCGACAAGAACGCCTCCATCGGAAAGGGGTGCGTGATCACCAACGCGGCGGGGGTGCAGGAGGGCGAGGGGCCCGGCTTCTACATCCGCGACGGGATCGTGGTGATCGTCAAGAACGCCGAGATCGCGGACGGCACCGTCATATGAGCCCGCGCCCGCTGCGCATTGCGCAGCTGACCAACGAGTACCCGCCGCACGTGTACGGCGGGGCCGGCGTGCACGTGGAGTACCTGGCGCGCGAGCTGGCGGCGGCGGAGGGCGGCGCGCACCAGGTGCAGGTGCTCTCCTTCGGCGAGCAGCGCCGGGAGGAGGGGAACCTGCGCGTGCAGGGCGTGGCGCCGCGGGTGGAGCTCCCCGTGCGGGACCCGCGCCACGCGCGGCTGCTGGACGCGCTGGTCCGCGACCTGGCCATGGTGGGCGCGGTGGATGCGCCCGACGTGGTGCACTGCCACACCTGGTATTCGCACCTGGCCGGCTGCCTGGCCCGCCCCCTTACCGGCGCCCGGCTGGTGCTGACCACGCACTCGCTGGAGCCGCACCGCCCCTGGAAGGTGGAGCAGCTGGGGACGGCGTACCACGTGACCACGTGGATCGAGGGGACCGCGTATCGCAACGCCGACGGTGTGGTGGCCGTCTCGGCGGCGATGAAGGACGACGTGCAGAACCTGTACGGCGTCCGCCCGGAGCGGGTGCGGGTGATCCACAACGGCATCGACCCCGACGAGTACCGCCCGCGCCGCGACCCCGGCGTGCTCCGCGCGCTGGGGGTGAATCCAGACGTCCCCATCGTCCTTTTCGTGGGCCGCATCACCCGTCAGAAGGGGATCCTGCACCTGGTGCGCGCCATTCCCCACCTGCGCTCGGGCGTGCAGGTGGTGCTGTGCGCGGGCGCCCCGGACACACCGGAGATCGGGCACGAGATGGCGGCGCTGGTGGACGAGGTGAAGCGCGAGGCAGCGGTGCCGGTGGTCTGGATCCCCGAGATGCTGGCAAAGGAGCGGGTGATCACCCTCTACTCCCACGCCGCCGTCTTCGTGTGCCCCAGCGTGTACGAGCCGTTCGGCATCATCAACCTGGAGGCGATGGCCTGCGAAACGCCGGTGGTCGCCTCCGCCGTCGGCGGCATCCCCGAGATCGTGGTCCCGGGCGAGACCGGGGTCCTGGTGCCGATCGAGGCGGAAGGAGGCGGATCGGTGGAGCCGCGCGACCCGGACGCCTTCTCGCGCGCCCTGGCGGCCGCCGTCGACGAGCTGATGCAGGCCCCGGAGCGCCGCGCGGCGATGGGCCGCGCCGCTCGCGCCCGCGTGGAAGCGCACTTCAGCTGGCGCGCCATCGCCCGGCAAACGCTGGACTTCTACCGCGACCTGCTGGAGCGGCCGCGCGAGGGGTGAGCGAGGGGTCCGGACGCGGCGGCCGGGGCGGGACGGAGAACGTCGGGAGGTGCCGGGGCAGGCTCGCGGCGCGGGTCCGGGGCCGCGTCGAGGATGTACGTCAGGCAAGGCACCGGCCCGCCTGGACAGAGCCTGCAAATCCAACCACTACGTGACCTTCAGCACGAGATAGCTGTCTCCGTCCGTGACCAGCGCTTCGCCGAGCGACCACGGGGCGGATGCGTTCGCCGCCGGCCGTGCGGCGCAAGCGGTCCGCAGTGGGGAGCGCACACCCGGAACCCGCGCCGACCTGAACGTCCGCGCGCGCCCGAAGGACGTTCATCCCGCCTTCAAGGGGCCAGTCCCGGTGCCCCGAGGCCGGCCCCACGATTCTGCCCTCCTTCGGTCGGCGCGCAGGCTACGGCGTGGCCGCGGCGCCTCCCTCAGAATGGTTGTGCCGCGGTGGCCAGGTCCGCCGTTGCACAGCCATCACTCTGGCGCGGCCGGCGCTCCCGAAAGGATCTCGTCGCGGAATCGCGCGTAGAGGTGGTCCGGGCCCAGGGCCGCGACGCGCGAAAGGGAGAGGCCGGCCAGCCGCTGGGCAAGGCGGAGCAGGCGGCGCTGGCTCACCCGGAACTCCGAGGCGATGGCGCTCCAGCCGCGGCCGCCGCTCCTCAGGCTGACGGCGCGGATCAGCAGGATCCACCCCACAAGGTCCTCCAGGCGCACCCCCGGGTGCGCGCCCGGGTGGCTGGACCAGGCGCGCCAGAGGGTGCGGCGGTCGCAGCGCACCGTCGCCGCCAGCGCCGTCACGGAGGTGACGGGCGTTGCCACCCAGCACGCCACCGCGAGCGCGGCGCGCACGCGGGGGTGGATGCACGGCATCGTCTGCATCTCGTCGGCGATCTGCCTGAACAGGTTCTGCCCGCACGCGCGCTGCACCGCCACCAGCAGCAGACGGTTCAGCTCGGACGGCCAGATCACGTCGTCCAGGATGATGTCCTTGAGCAGCCGCAGGCTTTCCGGATGGCGGCGGGTGATGAGAATGAGCGGGTGGTGGACGGCGCGCGCCTTCAGCAGCCGCAGCTCCCCGAACTCGCCTGCGCAGTCCAGCCGCTCGATGACCGCCAGGCCGCACCTGGAGCGCGGCAGCGCGCATTCGAACGCCCGCAGGTTGACGGTGCACTCCACGCTGTAGGCGGACCGGAGCGCCGCCGCGGCCTGCCCGGCGAGCTCCGACGTTCCGTACAGCACCACCGTCTGCGCCTCCGCGCCTCGCGGCGCGGCGCGCGCGGCCGCGGGCGGGGACACGGCCGCCGGGTGCAGCACGGTGGAGCGGATTCCCTGGTCGATCCTCATCACCGGTGCCGGTCGAGGAGATCCGAAGCGTTTCTGATTTTCATTGCTTTATCCGACACTAGACACTACACCCGCAGAGATGTCAAGGCCCCGCGCCAGGCGCTGCCCTGCCGGGAAGACTTATGGCTCCACTGACGCGTTGAACGAATCGTCCCGCGCCGGGACATTCTGTCACTCCATCCATTGCCGACCGACCACGATACTTCTGCGCCACCCGGAACACACTCCGCCCCCTGGCTGGCCGTCCCTTACAACCCGCGCAGCCATGCCAGCTCCCGACGTCGAGCGCCGGTATCCGCTTTCCCCGCTGCAGCACGGGATGCTGTTCCAGGCCCTGCTCGCGCCGGGGTCGGGGGTGAACGTAGAGCAGGTGATCTGCCGATTGCGCGAGCCGGTGGACGCGGAGCGGCTGCAGGGCGCGTGGACGCGGGTGGTCGCGCGGCACGACGTCCTGCGCACCCGCTTTCGCTGGATCGACGTTCCCGAGCGCGTGCAGGAGGTCGCCGCCGCCGTCCGGGTGAAGGTCGAGCGGACGGATTGGGCCGGCCTGGGCGCACCGGAGCGGAGGGAGCGGCTGGAGCGCCGGCTGGCCGAGGACCGCGCCCGCGGGTTCGACCTGGCGGCGGCGCCCGCCATGCGCCTGGCGCTCTTCCGGATGGCGCCGGACGAGCAAGTGCTGGTGTGGACGTTCCACCACATCCTGCTGGACGGAAAGTCGGTCGGCCACGTCCTGCAGGAGCTGTTCACCCTGTACGACGCCGCCGTGGAGGGGCGGGATGCGGCGCTCCCCGAACGGCGCCCGTTTCGCGACCACGTGGCCTGGCTGCGCGGGCGCGACGCGGCGGCGGACGAGGCGTACTGGGCCGCGCACCTCCGCGGCACCGGCGCGCCGGAGCGCGTGCGCGGGCTGCGGCGCGCGCCGCGAGACCCGGCGGCGGAGCCCGTGGCCGGCGACCGCGAGCTCCTGCTTTCGGCCGCGGACACGGAGGCCCTGCGCGCGTTCGAGGGCGAGCACGGCGTCTGGCTCAACACGCTGGTGCAGGGGGCGTGGGCGCTGCTGCTGGGCCGCTACACCGGCGCCGGCCAGGCGGTGTTCGGCGCGGTCCGCGCGGGGCGCGCCGGCGTGGAGGGGGCCGAGGGGATGGTGGGGCTGCTGATCAACACGGTCCCGGTCCGCATCCCCCTTCCCCCCGATGCGCGGGTGATCGACTGGCTGCGGGAGATCGGAGAGGGGACGGCGGCGCTCCTTCCCCACGAGCACGCCGCCCTCGCCGACATCAAGCGGTGGAGCGGCGTTCCGCCGGATGCGGAGCTCTTCGACAGCGTCCTGAACTTTCAGCCGCGCCCCTTCGACGCGCCCCTCCGCGCCCTGGGCGGCCGGTGGGAGGAGCGGAGCTTTCGCATCCTGCGCCATCCCGGCCTGCCGCTGACACTGGAGGTCACCGCCGGCGAGCGGCTGCGCGCGCGGATGCACTACGACGCGGACCGCTTCGACGCCGGCGCGATCGACCGCATCATGGGCCACTTCGCCCGGCTGCTGCGGGCGATGGTGGACGCGCCGGACGCGCCGCTCTCGCGCCTGCCGCTGGTGCGCCCGGAGGAGCGCCAGGCGCTGGTGGATGCGGCACGGGCCACGCGCGCCATCGCCGTCACGGAGCGCATCGAGCAGCGGTTCGCGCGGCGGGTGGCGGAGCGGCCGGACGCGCCCGCGGTCACCTTCCGCGGGAGCACGCTCACGTACGCCGAGCTGGACGCGCGCGCGGAGCGGCTGGCCGCGCGGCTGCGCGCGCGCGGCGTGGGGCCGGAAACGCGCGTGGGGATCGCGCTGGAGCGTTCCGCCGAGCTGGTCGTCGCGCTGCTGGCGACGCTGAAGGCGGGCGGCGCGTACGTCCCGCTGGACCCGGGGTATCCCGCCGAGCGCATCGCCTTCGTGCTGCGGGACAGCGAAGCGCCGGTGCTGGTGACCTCCTCCTCGCTCCTCCCCCGCCTCCCCCCCTTCCGGGGCGCCGTCGTCCGCGTGGACGACCAGACGGAAGCCGCCGACCCGCCGGAAGAAGCAGGGCCCGCCCTTCCCTGTTCCCTGTTCCCTGTTCCGGATTCCCTCGCGTACGTCATCTACACCTCCGGCTCCACCGGCCGGCCCAAGGGCGTGCAGGTGACGCACGCCAGCGCGGTGCGGCTCTTCGACGCGACGGACGGGTGGTTCGGGTTCGGCGCGGACGACGTGTGGACGCTCTTCCATTCCGCCGCCTTCGACTTCTCCGTCTGGGAGGTCTGGGGCGCACTGCTGAACGGCGGCCGGCTGGTGGTGGTCCCCTTTGCCGTCACCCGCTCGCCGGAGGACTTTCACCGGCTGCTGGTGGACGAAGGGGTGACGGTGCTCAACCAGACGCCCTCCGCCTTTCGCCAGCTGGTGGAAGCGGACCGCGCCTCCGGCGTTTCCGTGGATGCCCTGCGCCTGCGCCACGTGGTGTTCGGCGGCGAGGCGCTGGACCCGCAGGCGCTGCGGCCCTGGTTCGACCGGCACGGCGAGGACCGGCCGCGGCTGGTGAACATGTACGGGATCACCGAGACCACCGTGCACGTCACCTTTCGCCCGGTCACGCGCGACGACGTGGAACGCGGCGGCAGCCCCATCGGCGTGCCGATCCCCGACCTGGCGCTACACCTGCTGGACCGCGACCTGGAGCCCGTCCCCCCCGGCGTCCCCGGCGAGATCCTGGTCGGCGGCGCGGGGGTGGCGCGTGGGTACCTGGGGCGCGCGGCGCTCACGGCCGAACGATTCGTCCCCGACCCGTGCGGCGCGGAGCCGGGCGCGCGCCTCTACCGATCGGGCGACCGGGCGGTGCGGCGCGCGGACGGCGAGCTGGAGTACCTGGGGCGTGGCGACCAGCAGGTGAAGGTGCGCGGCTTTCGCATCGAGCCGGGGGAGATCGAGGCCGCGCTGGCCACGCACCCCGACGTCGCGGCCGCCGTGGTCGCCGCGCGCGAGGACGCGGCGGGGGAGCGGCGGCTGGTGGCATGGGTGGTCGCCCGCGCCGGCGCGCCGGCGCCCGCCGCCGCGGAGCTGCGCGCGCACCTGGCGGCGTCGCTCCCGGACTACATGGTGCCGGCCGCCTTCGTCGCGCTGGACGCGCTGCCGCTGACGGAGAACGGCAAGCTGGACCGCCGCGCCCTCCCCGCGCCGGAAGACGCGGGCGCCGCCGTGGCCGCAGCCCCGTACGCCGCGCCGCGTACCGGCGTGGAGGCGGCGCTGGCGGAGGCGTGGAGCGAGGTGCTGGGGGTGCGGGTGGGGATCGACGACGACTACTTCGCGCTGGGCGGCGACAGCATCCGCAGCGTGCGGCTGGTGGCGGCGGCCCGGCGGCGGGGGCTGGCCCTCACGCTCCCCCAGCTCTACCGCTGGCGGACGGTGCGGGAGCTGGCCGAGACGGCGTCGATCCAGGTCGCCGCGCCGATCGAGGACCGTGCGGACGCGCCCTTCGCGCTGCTGCCGGCGGAGGCGCGGCGCGGCCTGCCGGACGACGTGGAGGACGCCTACCCCGCCAGCCGGGTGCAGCTGGCGATGCTCTACCACACCCAGCGCGACCCGGCGTCGGTCGTCTACCAGAACCTGAACGCCTGGCGGGTGCACACCCGCTTCGACGCGGCGGCGCTGCGCGAGGCGCTGCGCCGGCTGGCCGCGCGCCACCCCGTCCTGCGCACCTCGTTCGACCTGGCCGCCAGCCCGGAGCCCGTGCAGCGGGTGCACCGCCGGGCGGAGATCCCGCTGGAGGTCGCGGACCTGCGCCACCTGGACGGCGCGGCGCTGGACACGTGGATGGACCGGGAGAAGTCGCGCGGCTTCGACTGGACCCGGCCCCCGCTGCTGCGCTTTCACGCGCACGTCCTGGGCGACGACGCGTTCCGCCTGGTGCTGGCGGAGCACCACGCCGTCCTGGACGGGTGGAGCGTGGCGTCGCTGGTGACGGAGCTGCTGCGCTCGTACGTGGCCATCCGCGACGGCGCGCCGGACCCCGCCGGCGCGCCCCCCGCCGCGCGGTTCCGCGACTTCGTGGCGCTGGAGCGCCAGGCGGTCGCGTCGGCGGAATCCCGCGGCTTCTGGCGGGACGTCGTGGCGGACGCGCCGCTGGCGGAGCTCCCGCCGCGCGAGGGCGGCGACGCCTCGCGGGCGGACGTGGCGCCGGTGCTGTGGATCGAGCTTCCCGCGCGGACGGCGGCCGGGGTGCGGCGGGTGGCGGAGCGCGCGGGGGTTCCGATCAAGACGGTGCTGCTGGCCGCCCACCTGCGCGTGCTGGCGCTGCTGAGCGGGGCCGACGACGTGGTGAGCGGCTACGTGACCAGCGGCCGCCCGGAGGCGGAGGACGGCGAGCGGGTGCTGGGGATGTTCCTGAACACCGTCCCGCTGCGGGTGCGGATGCAGGGCGGCACCTGGCTGGACCTGGTGCGCCGCACCTGGGCCGCGGAGCAGGCCATCGTCCCGCACCGGCGCCTGCCGCTCGCGGAGATCGTCCGCCAGGCGGGCGGGCGCACGCTGTTCGAGGCCGCCTTCAACTTCAACCACTTCCACGTCTACGAGGCGCTGGCCGAGGCCGGGGTGCGGCTGGAGATCGACCGCTTCTTTCAGAAGACCGAGGTGCCGCTGATCGCGATCGCGGCGGTGCACCCCGCGACCGGGGCGCTGCGGCTGCGGCTGGAGCACGATCCCGCGCGCCTGGGCGACGCGCAGGTGCGCGCGGCCGGCGGGTGGTACGCCCGCGCGCTGGCCGCGCTCGCCGCCACCCCGGACGGCCGCTGGGACGCGGACGGGCTCCTGGACGAGGGCGAGCGCGCCGAACTGCGGCGCCTGGGCACGGGGCCG
>JAHWJJ010000463.1 GCA_019348475.1 Gemmatimonadota bacterium
GCACCCGGCCCGGCAGTCGGCGCGGCGCTGGACCTGGTGTACGCCGCGGGCGAGACGCGCTGGGTGCACGCGGTGCGCGCACACGGCCTTCCCGCCGCGGACGGCAAGGAGATGCTGATTCAGCAGGGCGCCGCCGCCTTCCGCCGCTGGTGGGGGATGGACCCGCCGGTGGACGCCATGCGCGCCGCGCTGGAGGAACGCACGCGAGCCTGAGCGGTCGTAGTTATCCTGATTCATCCGTCGCTGCGCCCCACGCGGCCAGACGCAAGGCGAGCCTGTCATGGTACTACGGGCTCTATCGTTCCAGCATCCACCTGCGCTCGGCGCTCAGGGTGATGCGCAACGTGAGGCCCTCGTCCGAGCGGCGGTTTTCAAGGTGCGCATCATCGTGAACAATCATCCGATCCAGGCAAAGAACAAGGCCCCACGCCAAACTCGTGGGGCCCGGATCTTCTGCCCGGCCCGGCTGGTTACCCCACCGCGGTCGGGTCCAGCTTCCAGATGCGGTCGGCGTACTCCTGCACCGAGCGGTCGCTGCTGAACCAGCCGCAGCGCGCCACGTTCAGGACGGCCTTGCGCGTCCACGCCCGCTGATCGCCCCAGGCGGCGTCCACCTCGGCCTGGGCGTCCAGGTACGCGTCGAAGTCCGCCAGCACCATGTACGGGTCGTGGTGCAGCAGCGCCTCGATCAGCGGCCGGAACAGCCCCGGCTCTTCCGGGGACAGCGTGCCGGACGCCACGAAGTCCAGCACCCGCCGCAGCCGCGGGCTGCGCTCGTACTCCGCGCGCGGGTTGTACCCGGCCGCCCGGCTGGCCTCCACCTCCTGGGCCGTAAGCCCGAAGATGAACATGTTCTCGCGGCCCACCCGCTCCGCGATCTCCACGTTGGCCCCGTCCATGGTGCCGATGGTCAGCGCGCCGTTCAGCGCGAACTTCATGTTCCCCGTCCCCGACGCCTCGAACCCCGCCGTGGAGATCTGCTCGGAAAGGTCGCTGCCGGGAAAGATGCGCTCCGCCAGCGACACCCGGTAGTCGGGGATGAAGGCCACCCGCAGCAGCCGGGCCGCGGCCGGGTCGGCGTTCACCTCGCGGGCGATGCGGCCGATCAGCTGGATGATGAGCTTGGCCGTCCAGTAGGTGGGCGCCGCCTTTCCGCCGAAGAGCACCGTCCGCGCCGGGAACGCGGCGTCCGGCGCGTCGCGCAGCTCCAGGTAGCGGTCCACGCAGTGCAGCGCGTTCAGCAGCTGGCGCTTGTACTCGTGCATCCGCTTCACCTGCACGTCCATCAGGCTGCGCGCGTCCACCGCCACCCCGGCCTCGGCGCGCACCAGCTGCGCCAGTGTGCGCCGGTTGTCGGCCTTCACCCGGCGCCAGCTTTCCTGGAACGCCGCCTCGTCGGCCAGCGGCTCCAGCTCCGCCAGCCGCTCCAGGTCGGTGATCCACTCCGGGCCGATCGCCTCCGTGATCAGCGACGAAAGGCCGGGGTTGGACTTCAGCATCCACCGGCGCTGCGTGACGCCGTTGGTGACGGAGGTGATCCGCTCCGGCCACAGCTCGTGGAAATCGCGGAAGATGCGGTCCTTGAGGATCTCCGTGTGCAGCGCCGCCACGCCGTCGGTGTGGTGGCTCCCCACGATGGCCAGGTGCGCCATCCGCACCTTGCCGCCCCCGATGATGGCCATCCGCTCCTCGCGCGCCGCGTCGCCGGGAAACTGCTCCTGCACGCGGGCGCGAAAGCGCCGGTCGATCTCGCGGATCAGCTCCAGGTGGCGCGGCAGCAGCCGCCCGAACCGCTCCACCTCCCACTCTTCCAGCGCCTCGGGCAGCACGGTGTGATTGGTGTAGGCAAAGGTGCGCCGCGCGATGTCGAAGCTGACGTCCCACTCCAGCCCGTGGTCGTCCATCAGCAGCCGCATCAGCTCGGGGATGGCCACCGCGGGGTGCGTGTCGTTCAGCTGGATCTGCACCTTGTCGGCGAAGTCCGCGAACGTCCTGCGCTCCGTGCGGTAGCGGCGGATGATGTCCTGCAGCGTGGCGCTGACGAAGAAGTACTGCTGCTTGAGCCTGAGCTCCTTTCCCGCGCCGGTGTCGTCGGGCGGGTACAGGACCTTGCTGATGGTCTCGGTGTCGGTCTTGGCCTGCACCGCCGCGATGTAGTTGCCGCGGATGAAGCCTTCCAGGTCGAACTCCTCGGTGGCCTTGGCAGCCCACAGGCGCAGCGTGTTGACCGTGTTGTTGCAGTACCCCGGCACGGGCGTGTCGTACGCCATGGCCAGCACGTCGCTGCTGTCCAGCCAGTCGTAGTGAACGCGGCCGTTCGGGTCCGGACGAACCTGCACGCGGCCGTAGAACTTCACCTTGTAGGTGCGGTCCGGCCGCGCGATCTCCCACGGGTTCACGTCGTGCAGCCAGTTGTCCGGCTTCTCCACCTGGCGCCCCTCGTCGTCGATCCCCTGGCGAAAGATGCCGTGCTCGTAGCGGATGCCGTACCCGGTCCCCGGGAGCTCCAGCGTGGCCATGGAATCCAGGTAGCAGGCGGCCAGCCGCCCCAGGCCGCCGTTGCCCAGCCCCGCGTCGGGTTCGCGGTCGCGCATGGCGTCGAGCGAATCGCCCAGCTCCTCCAGCGCCTCGGCCGTCGCGCCCTCCAGCCCCAGGTTCAGGATGGCGTTGTGCAGCGACTTGCCAATCAGGAACTCCAGCGACAGGTAGTAGACGCGCTTTACGTCCCCCTGCTGGTAGCGCGCGTTGGTCGCGGCCCAGCGCTCCGCCAGCCGGTCACGGATGGTGTACGCGGTGCTCACGTACACGTCGCGCCGCGTGGCCGAGGCCGTGTGCCGGGCCAGGGTGTGGCGAACGTGCGATTCGATGTCGCGCTTCAGGGCCTCCACGCGCGTGACGCGCCGCCCCGGGTCCATGGTCTGCATCGGATTTTCGTCTGCTGCTCGGGTGGAGCCTTGCGTCGCGGCGACGGGGACGAGCGGGAACGCGGAGGCCGTGCGCGTGCGCCGGCGGCCCGGTGCCGCTCCGGACGGCCCCTGTAACGCGCGCGTGAAGCCTCACGGGATCGATCCCCGCCCGGAACGTCCGCCGCCGCCTGGAATTCAATTGTTTCAGGGAGAGGAGCATACCTGCGGCCGGCCGGGTTCCCCTCCGGCGCTTTCGGAATGGTATCTAACAAATACTCCGCGCGAAAGCCTGGTCGCCGGGGTGGCGCGTTCAGGACACCGCGGCGCGGCTTTCCGCGGGCGCTCCGCCGTCCGATGCCGCGTCCGGCCCCGCCTCCGATCCTCCGTGGCGGGCGGCCGCGCCCTCCATCCCCTCCGGCGTGCCGCCGCGGCGCTCCCGGTCCGCCGAGCGCCGGCCGGGGATCGCCAGGAGAAACCGCGATCCCTGGGGGCCGTCGAACTCCGCCCACGCGCGGCCGCCCAGCCCTTCCACCGTGTCGCGGAAGATGCTGAGCCACAGCCCCGTGCCCTCCACCCCCGTAAACCTACCCTGCGCG
>JAHWJJ010000087.1 GCA_019348475.1 Gemmatimonadota bacterium
GATCTTCCAGCACGTGGCAGGTGCGGGGGCCTGCCGCGGAACGACGACACTTCCGCTTCCCCTGCACCAGATCGAGGAGGAACTCCGCGTCCGGCGGGCTTGCGCGCCAGGCCGCGGCACGGTTGAATGCAGGCGCGGCGTGGTTCCTGCTTGCGCAGGGCTGGCTCCGCGCCCAACGGACGCCGCGCGGACTCTCGCCACACACGACGAATGCCTCGCAACCGCGACAAGGAGTCCCCAGGCCCCCAGGGGCCCCCGCTGGTGGAGCCCGGCGAGTCGGAGACGCTGCTGACGGCCCCGGAGCCGCCGGCCGCGCGCGCCGCGCCCACCTACCCCGGTCCGCCGGCCGGGCGCGCGCACCCGGAAGAGAACGGGAAGGGGCGGCGGCTGGTGGAGCGGCTGATGGAGGCGCGCGGGCGGCCGTTCCTGCGGCTGGCGGCGTACTACACCGTTTTGCTGACGGTGATGTCGCTGCTGGTGTACTACGTGCCGGCGGTGCGCGAGGCCTTCCTCTCTTCTCAGGCGCTCACGCTGGAAGAGGGCGGCGGCTTCGTGGGGCCCGTGGGCGAGGACTTCGGCGCGCGCGTGTCGCTGAACGAGGCGCTGCGGCGCGCCATGGGCACCCTGCTGGTGATCCTGGGAGCCCTGTCGCTGGTGGTGCCGGTGGCGTGGGTGTACATGCTCACGAAGCGCTTTCGCTACGACCCGGCGCTGGTGTCGTCCGTCATCATCCTGCCCATCGTGGTGGCCGGCATCGCGCTGGTGGTGAAGAACAGCGTGGCCCTTGCCTTCGCGCTGGCGGGGATCGTGGCGGCGGTGCGCTTTCGCAACACGCTCAAGGACCCGCGCGACGCCGTCTACATCTTCCTGGTGATCGGCATCGGCCTGTCCTCGGGCGTGCAGGCGCTGGACGTGGCGCTGGCCATGTCGCTGGCCTTCAACTACGTGGTGCTGCTGGTCTGGAAGTTCAATGTGGGCAGCATCTACAGCGGCCGCTACGCGCGCACGGGGATCCTGTCGGCGGGACCGCAGCGGCTGCTGCTGGCGCAGGAGCCCGAGGGGCAGCGCGAGGTGCGGCGGCGAATGCTGGAGCAGGCCCAGGAGATCCGCACCGACGGCATTCTGCTGGTGCACTCGCACCAGCCGGACCTGGCGCGGCTGACCGTGCAGGAGGCGCTGGCCGACATGGCCAGGGACTGGCAGCTGGTGGACGTGGTGCGGCGCGAGGAGGAAGACCTGTTCACGCTGGAATACCTCGTGCGATTGAAGAAGGGCACCGCGCCGCCCGAGCTGGTGGGGGCGCTGGACGAGCGCTGGGGAGCGCAGGTGGCGGCGGCGGAGTACGTGCCCTTCCGCGCGCGGCGCAAGGGGGGCAAAAAGCGAAGGAAGGCCTGACGCCGGGGTGGGCGCGGCCGGATGCGTGTACCGGGGAGAGAGCAGTGACAAGGATCGACTGGACGCGGCGCGCGGCGGCGGTGGCCGCGTGCGCCGCGCTGCTGGCGTCCGCGGCGTGCGGGCGGCCGCACCTGGGGCTGGGGCGCACCGTGGGGCCCATTCCGGCGGACTCGGTGGCGCTGAACCTGGTGCTCATCGGCGACGCGGGGCTCCCGAACCCCGAGGGCGAGCCCGTGCTGCGCGCCCTGCAGAACGAGATCGCGGCGGCGCCGGAGAAGAGCTTCGTCGTGTTTCTGGGCGACAACCTGTACCCGGTGGGGCTGCCGGACACGCTGACGGCGGCCGGCCAGGAGGGGCTGCGCATCCTGCGCGCGCAGATGCAGCCCCTGCGCGACACCGGCACGCGCGGCGTGTTCGTCCCCGGCAACCACGACTGGGCGCAGGGGGCGCCGGACGGGTGGGCCAACGTGGTGCGCCAGGAGCGGTTCATCAACACCGAGGGCGCGGGGCTGATCGGGATGGAGCCGCGTAACGGGTGCCCGGGGCCGGTGGTGATCGACCTGGGCGCGGTGCTGCGGGTGATCGCCATCGACACCCACTGGTGGCTGCACCCCTCCACCAAGCCGGGGCCGGACCGGTGCAGCCCCGGCACGGAGCAGGGGATCATCGACTCGCTGCGCGTGGTGCTGGCCACCGCGGGGGACCGGCGCACCGTCGTCGTCGCCCACCACCCCATCGTCTCGGGGGGGCAGCACGGCGGCTACTTCGACTGGCCCACGTACCTGTTTCCCTTCCACCCCTGGGCCCGCATCGCCGGGCTGTTCGCGCGGCAGGACGTGACGGGGCGCGAGTACCGGCACATGGCCACGGAACTGCACCGCGCCTTCGTGGTGGACACCCCCACCGTGTTCGCGGCGGGGCACGAGCACAACCTGCAGGTGTTCCGGCGCGACCCCGCCAGGTACCTGATCGTGAGCGGCGGCGGGATCTACGGCCACACCACCACCACCCGGGCCATCACCGGCATCCGCTACATCCGCCAGGCCAGCGGCTACCAGCGCATCACCTTCATGGACGACGGGCGCGCGCGGCTCAGCGTGATGATCGTGGATGCGGAGGGGAACGCCAGGGAGGACTACTCCATCTGGCTGGACGTCCCGCCGATCGCGCCGGCGGGCGCGGCGCCCGCTGAGCCGGCGGGCATGCGATGACGCGTGCACTGCTGCCGCTGGCCGCGGCCCCGCTCGCGGGGCTGCTGCTGGCCGCCCCGCTCCCCGCGCAGGACGGGGACACCGTGCGGGTGGCGGCGGGGCCGCAGTACCGCGCGGGCCCCCTGAAGCGCGCGCTGCTGGGCCGCTCGTACCGCGAGCTGTGGACCAACCCCGCGGCCGTCCCCACGCTGGACCTGGGCACCTTCGCCGGCGGGCTCACCCCCACGCGGACGGGGGGCGGCAACCAGACGCTCTCGCTGCGCTTTCGGGGCGCGGACGGAAAGGAATACGCCTTTCGCTCCGTGGACAAGGACCCGGGGCGCGGCGAGGGCGGGCGCGGCGGGATCGCGGGGGCGGTGCTGCAGGACCAGGTGAGTTCGCAGAACCCCGCGGGGGCGCTGGTGGCGGGGCGGCTGATGGACGCCAGCGGGGTGCTGCACGTGGACCCCCTGCTCTTCGTGATGCCGGACGATCCGCGGCTGGGCGAGTTCCGCGCGCGGTTCGCGGGAATGCTGGGGCAGATGGAAGAGCGCCCGGACGACGGCTTCGCCGGCGCGGCGGAGGTGGAGGACACGGACGAGTTCCTGGAGGCGCTGCGGGAGGACCCCGCCAACCGGGTGGCGGCGGAGGAGTACCTGGCGTCCCGGCTGATGGACTTTCTGCTGGGCGACTGGGACCGGCACGAGGACCAGTACGGCTGGGCGCGCTTCGACAGCGGCGGCGTGCACCTGTGGCGGCCGGTCCCCCGCGACCGCGACTACGTGTTCGTGGACTACGACGGGCTGCTGATCGGCCTGGCCCGCCCCTTCCTTCCCAAGGCGGTGCGCTTTCGCCCCGCGTACGGCAACCTGTTCGGCCTGATCCAGCAGGCGCAGCTGCTGGACCGAAGGCTGCTGGGCCAGCTGGAGCGGCCGGCGTGGGACTCGGTGGCGGTGGCGCTGCGCGCGCGGCTGACGGACGCGCTGATCGACGACGCGGTGGCCCGGATGCCGGCCGAGTACCAGGCGCTGGTGGGCGCGGAGCTGGCCGCCACGCTGCGCGCCCGCCGCGACGCGCTCCCCGCCGCGGCGGCGGAGTACTACCGGATGATGGCGCGCGAGCCGGAGGCGTACGGCACCGACCGGGCAGACCACGCCGTCGTGGAGCGCATGGGGGACGGCGGGATGGAGGTGCGCATCCACGCGGGCGGCGGCGCCTCCGCGGCGCCCTACTTCCGCCGCCGCTTTCGCCCGGCGGAGACGCGCGAGGTGCGCATCTACCTGCTGGACGGGGACGACCGGGCGGAGGTGCGCGGCACGGGGGGGATGCTGGTCCGGGTGATGGGGGGCGAGGGCGACGACCGTCTGGAGGACCGCGGAACCGGGCGCACGGCCTTCTACGACTCCCGCGGGGACGACCGCTTCGTCCGCGGGGCCAACACGACCGTGGACACGCGGCCCTTCGACCGGCTGGAGAGCATCACCGGCGAGCAGCTGGCCGTGAAGCCGCCGCGCGACTGGGGAACCAGCGGGGGCGCGCTGACGCCGTTCGTGGCCGTCCGCCCCTTCGCGGACCTGGTGGTGGGGGTGGGGCCGTCGCACACGCGCTACGGCTTCCGGCGCGTCCCGTTCGCCGAGCGGTGGTCCGTCCGCGCGCTGTGGGCGCCGCTGTACACCCGCTTCGGGGCGGAGGCGCGCTACACCCGCCGCCACACCGGGGACGGCGGATACGGCTACCTCTTCGGGCGTGCCTCGGAGCTGGAGGGCGTCTACTTCACCGGCTACGGCAACCAGACCAGCGACGAGGCCGGGCTGCGCCACTACATCGTCTGGGAGCGCCAGGCGCTGCTGGAGCCGGGGATCGTGCTGGACCAGGGGCGCGGGCTGATGCTCTCGCTCGCCGGCGTTCTTCGCTACACGGACCCCCGGGTGGAGGCGGGGACGCCGGCGGACGCGACGGGCGTGCTGGGGACGGAGCCGTATGTGGCGGCCGGGGCGCGCGCAGGCGCGGCGTGGCTGCGCACGGACAGCGTCGCCTTCCCCCGCCGAGGGTGGACGCTGGCGGCGGAGGCGGGCGCCTTTCCCCTCTTCAGCGAATCGTGGGCGGGGGACGGCGGCCGGGACGGCGCGTTCTGGCGCGCGGGGGCCCGGGGCGCCGTGTACCTGCCGCTGGGCGGACCCGTCCTGGCCCTCCGCGCCGGCGGCGAGAAGGTGTGGGGCGACTTTCCCATTCAGTACGCGGCGCTGCTGGGCGGCTCGCCCACTCTGCGCGGCCACTCGTTCCAGCGCTACGCGGGGGACGCGTCGGCGTTCGCGGGGGCGGAGCTGCGCGCGCCCCTGTTCGGCAGCGTGGGGGTGCTGGCGCTGGCGGACGCGGGGCGCGTGTGGGTGGACGGCGACTCGCCCGGGGGGTGGCACACGGCGTCGGGCGCGGGCGCGTACTTGCGCGCGGGGGCGCAGACGCTCAGCGTGTTGTATGCGCAGGGCGAACGCGGCATCCTGTACCTGCGCCTCGGTTTCCCCTTCTGACGGCTTGATGTCCAGCGCCTGGCCCCTTCCCGAACCCGATCCCGTTCCCGAGCCCCAGGCGGAGCGCGCGACCTTCGTGCGCTTCGACCCCGGCGCGCCCGGCGTGCTGCGGGCCGTGGCCACGGGCCCGGCGCCGGAGGGGTTCGGCGCCGGGCCGCCCGCCACCGAGGCCTTTCGCGACGTCTACTTCGACACCGCAGACGGCGCGCTGGAGCGCCGCGGCGCCTGGGCGTGCCTGCGCCACCACCCGGATGGCGCGCGCACCCTCTCCGTGCGCACGGGCGTGGAGGCGGAGGGGGGGCGGGTCGCCTCCGTGGCGCTCCCCCCCGCGCCGGACGACGAGCCGCTGGCCGGCCTTTCCGAGCCCGCGCGGATGCTGAGGGCGATGGTGGACCCCGCCCGCCTTCTCCCCCGCGTCGAGCTGGAGACGCACCGCGTCGTGCGCTCCATCCAGTCGCTGGACGGGCGCCCGGCGGAGGTGGCGTGCGACGCCATCACCGTCCGCGGCGGCGAGGAGAAGGCGGCGCTGGAGGAGATCGAGCTGCGGCTGCCTCCCGGCGCGGACGCGGAGCACCCGGTGGCCGCGGCGCTGCGGCACGCGCACGGGATGCGCCTCGTGGCCGAGGACCGGCTGCAGCGGGCGCGAGAGGCGCTGAAGGAGCGCGAGCTGGACCGCATGGAAGCCGCCGTCCGCGCCGCGCGCCGCGTGGCCGTGGTGGCCGTGGAGGACGGGCGCATCGCCCTGCGGCGCGAGCGGACGGCGCTGCGCATCCCCGCGGGGGAGGGGGGCGGGGAGGAGTCGTGCCGGCGCGTGCTGCGCGACTGCTTTGGCCACGACGGCGCGCGGGTGCGGCTGCTGGGGGTGGGGCCCGGGCCGGCGGACCGGGCGGCGGTGGAGGTGTGGCTGGCGGAGGGCGCGTACACGCAGACGGAGGACGCGGGGTGCGACATCGTCCGCATTCCGCTGGACGAGGTGCTGCACTCCGTGGGCTCGCCCGCGCTGCGCGACCGCGACACGCTGGCCGCGCTGCACGTGGTCGCCCGCTCGGAGCTCCCCTCGCGCGTGCGCGGCGAGGGGGAGCGGGAAGAGCTGGCGGCCGCGCGCGCCACCCTGGCCAGCGCCCCGGACGCGGCGGGGGCGGAGGCGGAGGCGCTGCCCCGCGGGTCCATGCTGAACATGGAGCTCAGCATGCTGGCCTTCAACCGGCGCGTGCTGGGGCTGGCGGAGGACGAAGCGGTGCCGCTGCTGGAGCGGCTGCGCTTCATCTCGATCTTCGGCGCCAACATGGACGAGTTCTTCCGCGTCCGCGTCGCCGGGTTCAAGCGGCAGGTGGCGCTGGGGAGCACCAAGGCCACCATGGACGGGGCCACGCCGCAGGAGCAGCTGGACGCCATCGGGGTGCGCGCGCGCCGGCTGGTGGACCGCGCCTACGCGCTGCTGGCGGGGGAGCTGCTCCCCGACCTTGCGGAGCACGGCATTCGCGTGGTGCACCTGGACCACCTGTCGCGCAGCGAGCTGGAGATGGTGCGCGCGTTCTGGACGAACGACGTACATCCCCTGGTGATGCCCCTCACGGCGGGCCCCGGGCACCCCTTTCCCCAGGTGCGCAACCTGCGCCCGGCGCTGGCGGGCCAGGTGCGCGACCCGCGCACCGGAGAGCGGCGGCTGGGGATGGTGGAGCTGCCGGACGGGCTGCCGCGCTTCGTCCGGCTGCCGGAGAGCCGCCGCTTCATCCCCCTGGAAGAGGTGATCCGCGCCTCGTTCGCCGCGCTGTACCCGGGGATGGAGGTGGAGCCGGCGCACACCTTCCGTGTGACGCGCAGCGCGGAGCTGCACCTGGACCGCACGCAGGTGGAAGACCTGCTGCACGCGGTTGAGGAGCAGGTGCGCAAGCGCCGCTTTCGCCCGGTGGTGCGGCTCGAGGTGGAGCGGGCGATGCCGCAGGACGTGCGCACCATGCTGCTGCGCGAGCTGCAGTACGAGGTGCCCGGCCAGGTGGCGGCGCTGGGGGAGGAGGACGTGTACGCGGTGAACGGGCTGGTGGACCTTCGCGCCGTCCGCGAGCTGGCCGAGGTGGACGCGCCGCCGGAGCTGTCGTATCCCCCCGAGCCGCCGCCGCACGAGCCGCTGGACCCGGAGCGGAGCATCTTCGACCAGCTGCGCCAGGCGCCGGTGCTGGTGTCGTTTCCCGGCGACTCGTTCCGCGGCACGGTGGAGCGGCTGGTGGTGGACGCGGCGGAGGACCCGGACGTCCTTTCCATCAAGCTGGCGCTGTACCGCACCAACTCGCGCTCGCGCATCGTGGACGCGCTGTCGCGGGCGGCGGCGCAGGGCAAGCAGGTGGTGGCGCTGGTGGAGCTTACGGCGCGCTTCGACGAGCTGAGCAACATCCAGTGGGCGCGGCACCTGCGCTCGTTCGGCATCCACGTGATCTACGGCATGCCCGGGCTCAAGGTGCATTCCAAGATCGCCCTGATCGTGCGGCGCGAGCCGGCGGGGGTGCGGCGCTACTGCTACATCGGCACCGGAAACCTGAACGCCAGCACGGCCGCCTTCTACACCGACCTGGGGCTGCTGTCGGCGGACCCCGCGCTGGGGGCGGAGCTCAACGAGGTGTTCAATACCCTCACCGGGGGCATCCTCCGCGACGATTACCAGCTCCTGCTGGTGGCGCCGACCACCATGCGCGCCCGCTTCATCGAGATGATCGACCGCGAGGCGGAGCACGCGCGGGGCGGGGGCGAGGGGCGGATCACCGCCAAGTTCAACGGGCTGGCGGACCGCGAGATCATCGCCGCGCTCTACCGCGCGTCCGGCGCGGGGGCGCGCATGGACCTGCTGGTGCGGGGGATCTGCTCGCTGCGGCCGGGGGTGGCCGGGCTGTCGGAGAACATCCGCGTCTACAGCGCGCTGGGGCGCCACCTGGAGCACGAGCGCATCTTCCGCTTCCACAACGCCGGGGACCCGGAGTACTACATCGGCTCGGCGGACTGGCGCACGCGCAACCTCAGCCGGCGGGTCGAGGTGGCGGTGCCGGTGGTGGAGCCGGCGCATCGCGCGCGGCTGGATGCCATCCTGGAGCACGACCTGTCGCGCCCGGACCTGTGGGAGCTGGGAGCCGACGGCACGTACTACCAGCGCCCCCACACCGCGCCGCGCGAGGTGGACGTGGACGACGCGGACCCGGACCGCGCGCCGATCGTGACCGTGGAGACATGACCCTGCCCCGGTGGATGCGGACGGAGGGGGTACGGGCCGCGCTCGTCGTCGCGGCCCTCGTGCCGTCCGGCGCGTGCGAGCGTCCGGGCGAGAACGATGCTGCCCCCCGCGCGGGCCAGCCGGGGCAGACGTGCCGCGTGGTGCGCAGCGCCATCGCGCTTCCTCCGGACGTGGCGGAGAGCAGCGGGGCGGCGTTCGACCCGCGCGCGGAGGGGGTGTTCTGGACCCACGGCGACAGCGGCGCGGACCCGGTGATCTTCGCCTTCGGGGCGGACGGGCAGCCGGCGGCGCGGGTGGTGGTGGCGGGGGCGCGCAACCGCGACTGGGAGGACCTGGCCATCGGCCCGTGCGGGGGCGGCGGCGACTGCGTGTACCTGGCCGACATCGGCAACAACCTCGGCCGCCAGCGCGACGCGGTGCTGTACCGCGTGCCCCTCCCCGCGCTCACCGACTCGGCCACCGCGCCGGCGGAGGAGTTCCGCGCCCGCTTTCCCGGCGAGGCGCTGGACGCCGAGGCGCTCTTCGTGACCACGGACGGCGGGGTCTTTCTGATCAACAAGGGCCAGCACGACGAGATCGAGCTGTGGCGCTGGCCAACGCCGCTGGAGGCCGGCCCGGTGGACCTGGTGCGCATCCGCACGCTGGCGCCCGAGCCCGGGCATCCCGGTGATGCGGTCACCAGCGCGGGCGCGTCCCAGGACGGGCGCTGGGTGGCCGTGCGCACGTACACCCGGCTGCTCCTCTACCGCACCGCCGACCTGCTGGGGAGCGGCCAGCCCGCCTTCAGCATGGACCTGGCCCCCCTGGCCGAGCCGCAGGGCGAGGGCGTGGCCATGCGGTCGGACGGCACGGTGCTGCTCACCAGCGAGTCCGGCGGTCACGGCCTGGCTGCGCAGGCGGCGTGGCTGCAGTGCCCGCTGCCGTGAGGGGAGTGCGTTAGTGCGTGAGTGCGTTAGTGCGTAAGTGCAACGGCTATGACGTGGGAGGCCGCCCTCTACTTTCGCACTTTGTCCTTTGCAGCTGAAGCCCCGTTCTGCGAGCGTAGCGAGCCGAGACGGGCTTGTCGCATTTCCAGCCCCGGCTTTAGCCGCCCCGGCGCGGGGGCGGCGGCGCGGGCCCCGGCCGGGCCCCGGGGCGGGGGCGGCGCATTTCGGAGGGGCATCGCCCTGGCGCGGCCCCGGCGCGGCCCCGGCGCGGGCCGCGGTCCGGGGAGGCGGGGCATTTCGGAAGGACTGTCCGGGCGCGGAGGCGGGGGATCTGGAACCGGGATCGCCGGCGGCGAGGGCGGCGAGGGCGGAGGGGTTCGGCGGACTGGGGGTGCTCTGTTCGCCGGGCAAACGCAAGCTGCTGGCGGCGGCGGGCGAAAGGGCAGACGCGAGTTGGGCACGGACTCTGCATTCCCGCCGCGCGACGGCGGTCCCGGTGGGGGACTGGCCGAGTGCCACCACGGATGGGGGAAACGCCATGAGTATCCTGTGGATGATCATCGTCGGCCTGATCGCCGGCGCCATCGCCAAGCTCATCATGCCGGGGCGCGACCCGGGGGGCATCATCGTCACCATCCTGCTGGGTATCGCCGGCTCGTTCGTGGGCGGCTTTCTGTGGAACATGCTCACGGGCGGCGACGGCGACAACACGGCCGGCCTGATCGGCTCCATCATCGGCGCAATCATCCTGCTGGCGCTGTACCGCATGCTGGTGGGCCGCCGGCGCACCCACGTCTAACTCCCAACCCTCCGGAGGCGCGCCATGGCGGCCAGCAGCATGAAGGACCTGCTCAAGCACGAACTGGGCGATCTGCTCTACGCGGAGCAGCTGATCCTCAAGATGCTCGGCACCCTTACCCGCGAGGTGAAGAACCCCGAGGTGCTGAAGCGGGTGCAGGAGCACGTGGGCGAGACCGAGGAGCAGATCCAGCGGCTCCGGCGCGCCTTCGAGGCGGTGGGCGAAAAGGCAAAGGCCGAGACGTGCCAGGCGGCGGTGGGGCTCAAGGCCGAGCACGACTCGTTCAAGAAGGACGAGAACCCCTCCAAGCAGCTGCTGGAGGCGTTCGACCTGGGAAACAGCCTGCGGGTGGAGCACTACGAGATCGCGGGGTACCGCTCCGCCATCGCCGTGGCCACCGCCATGGGCGAGCGCGAGGTGGCCGCCCTGCTGGGCGAAAGCCTGCGCGAGGAAGAGGCCATGGCCAGCTTCATCGAGCGCAACTCGGTGAAGATGCTCAAGGCGCTGGGCGCGGGAATGGACCTGGCCAGCGGCGCGGCCGAGGTAAAGTTCACGGCAGACGCCGGCGGCTCGTCGCGCAAGACCGGCGGCACGTCGAAGTCGAAGTCCGGCGCGTCCGCCAGCCGGTCCAGCGGCAGCAAGAGCAACGGCCGCAGCACGGCGGATTCCGCCGCCAAAGGCCGCTCGGCGTCCGGCTCGTCCGGCGGAAAGTCGTCGGCGAGCAAGTCGGGCGGCAACGGCAAGTCGTCCGGCGGAACGAAGTCCGGCGGCAGCAAGTCGGCCAGCCGGTCGTCCGGCGGCTCGTCCTCCAGCCGCACCACGGCGGAGCGCTCGTCGGGGAGCGGCAAGAGCGGCGGATCGTCGAAGTCCGGCGGGTCGTCCGGCAAGTCGGCTTCCGGCAGCAAGTCCGGGTCGAGCAAGTCGGGCTCGTCCAGCAAGTCCGGATCGAGCAAGCGCGCCTGACGCACGCCGGCCCAGACCTCCCACGCCCCTTCCCGCCACGCACGGGAAGGGGCGTTCTGGTAGACTCCCCGCCTCCCGCCCCAGCCGTCGTGAGTCAGTCGCGGCTGCGCCGACCTGTGGAACGGAAAGCCGAAACTGTCGCACCCAGTTTTGCGCCCGCCGCGACGTTCCATCCCCGTGCGCCTGGCCCGCCGCAGACCGTCATCGGGATTGTCACGAGCGGCGGGGAAGTTGCCGCGCGCGGTCCGGCGCCTGATCCTTGCTCCGGCGCAGGGGGACGGCGCCTCGTATCGACAGGGGGGGAAATGGAGGCGGTAATCCTGGTGGGGATCCAGGCGTCGGGAAAGTCCACGTTCTATCAGCAGCGCTTCTTCGACACGCACGTGCGCATCAGCCGCGACCTGATCCGGACGCGCTACCGCGAGCTGCGCCTGCGTGTCGCGTGCCTTGAAAAGCGCCAGCCGTTCGTGATCGAAAAAGCCCACGAGCTGGCGGACGAGCGGGCGCGGTA
>JAHWJJ010000088.1 GCA_019348475.1 Gemmatimonadota bacterium
TCTGCATCAGGATGGTCTTGCCCGCCTTGGGCGGCGCCACGATCAGCCCGCGCTGTCCCTTGCCGATGGGCGCCACCAGGTCCATCACCCGCATGGAAAGGTCGGCGCTGGACGTTTCCAGGTGGATGCGCTGGTCCGGGTAGCGGGGGCGCAGGTTGTCGAAGGCCACGCGGTGCTTGGCCTTGTCCGGCTCGTCGCCGTTCACCCGCTCCACCTTGAGCAGGGCCAGGTACCGCTCGCCCTCCTTGGGCGGGCGCACCTGCCCCAGCACCGTGTCGCCGGTGCGCAGGTCGAAGCGCTTGATCTGGCTGGGCGACACGTAGATGTCGTCCGGGCCGTACAGGTAGTTCCAGTCCTGCGAGCGCAGGAAGCCGTAGCCCTCGGGGAGGACCTCCAGCACACCCTCGCCGCGCAGCACCACTTCGCTGTCGAGCAGGTTCTGCTCGATGCGGTAGATGAGGTCCTGCTTGCGCAGCCCCGAGTAGTTGGAGATGTTGAGCCCTTCGGCCATCTCGTGCAACTCGGCGATGCTCTTTGTCTTGATCGTGCTGATGTCCACGACTAGCTCCGAATGTATGTAGGCGCACCCGGCGGCACGTAGCCCGGGTCCGCTGGATTGTTCCGCTGGGTGGGGAAACCGGCCAGGGGAGGGGGCGCACCGCGCGCCGGGGCGAGCAGGTCTGGCGTAAGGAAACGTGGCCCCAACCTAAGCACGGTATACACTGAGGTCAAGAGAAAAGTGCCCGACGTTGCTGGGCCGTTCGCCGCGTGGCGCGTGGTCCAAGTCCATGACCAACAGGTGTTTCAGGCGCGCCTGCTCCCCGGGCTTTCGCTGCAGGACGCCGCCGTGCGACCGTGGGTGGAGCAATGGCCCGGGCGCGTTTATTCGCAGCCCGGGCCGGACGGCCTGGAAGTCACCCTGGCGCGCCGCATCCGGCCGCGGCCGCGGGAGCGGTGGTGGCTGCACCTGCTGCTGCTGGCGCTCACCCTGCTCACCGCCACCGTGGCCGGCGCCACCCTGGTCGAGGGCGACCCCCTTCGTATTCGCGATGCGAACCTGGGGGCGATTGCGATTCCCGTGCCCACGCGGCTGACACCGCTTTCCGTGGCACCCGGCCTGTGGTTCTCGCTTCCCCTGCTCGTCATCCTGGGCGCGCACGAGCTGGGGCACTACGCGCTGGCGCGGCGGCACGGGATGGACGTGTCGCCGCCCTACTTCATCCCCGCGCCGTGGATGGTGAGCCTGATCGGCACCTTCGGCGCGTTCATCCGCCTGCGTTCGCCGCTGCTGAACCGCGCGGTGCTGCTGGACGTGGGCGCCGCGGGGCCCATCGCCAGCTTTCTGCTTTCCATCCCGGCCGTGCTGCTGGGGCTGGCCTGGTCGGCGACGGTGACGGACGTGCCGGCGTGGGTCGGGGGGGCGCGCACGGCGGTGCTGGTGGACGGGCAGACGCAGCTGATGGGCGAGTCCGTGGCGTTCATCCTGCTGCGCTCGCTCTCGCCCGTGGCCGACGCCCCCTTCGTGGTGCTGCACCCGCTGGCGTTCGCGGGGTGGCTGGGCTTCTTCTTCACCGCGCTGAACCTGTTCCCCGTGAGCCAGCTCGACGGCGGACACGTCGTCTTCGCGCTGTCGCGCCGCGCGCACCGCGTGGTGGGGGTGCTGACGGTCGCGCTGCTGCTGGCGCTCTCGTTCGGCTGGAAGGGGTGGCTGGTGTGGGCGGTGCTGGTGATGGCGATCGGGCGCGGGCGCCTTGGGCATCCCCCCGTCTTCGACCCCGCCTTTCGCCTGGGCCCCGCCCGCCGCGCCGCCGCCTGGGCGTGCATCGTCATCTTCTTCCTGACCCTGGTCCCGGTGCCGTTCCCCGTCTAGCGGGCGCCGGTGAAGCCGGGAATCCCGGCCGCGAACTGGCATCCCCCTCGTCGGGGCGGTTCGGCCCCCGCAGGAACCGGCGCCCCCCGCCCCGGACGGCTGGCTCAGCGAAGCCCGCCCCCGCGGCACCCCACGGAAAAGAACGAATTCGCTCGCACCCAAACCGGCCGCCGCAGACGTGCGCCTTGACATGTGCGCCCGTGGGCGGGAGAATTCCTGGTGGAAAATGCGCAGTGCGTCTTTAGTCCGGAGGTGGGGATGGCACGCCACAACCGCGAAGGACAGGGCGAGGACCAGCACGGGCGGCGGTACGTGATCGGCTACCAGCCGGACTGGTTCCACCAGATCAAGGTGGCGCGGGGACTGGACACGGGGCGGCAGTCGACCAAGATCCTGCTCCGGAACCCGGAGCCGCCCGCGGCGGACCCGGGCCCGCGGGTGCGCACGCACATCGCGGCGCCGGAGCTGGGGATCGACGTGGAGGTGATGCTGCGCGACCCGCGCCACGTGGTGCGCCGCATCACCGTGGAGACGGTGGTGCCCGAGGGCGAGGAAAAGGGCGAGACGGTGAGCTTCGTCGTCTCGCGCGTTCCCGACTCCGGCCGCTCCGCCTGACCCACCCGCGTACAGGCCGTCCCCCCCGAACCGCGGCCGCCCGGCCGCGGCGCGGTACCTTTCTTTGGGGCCCGTGCAATGATCCTGCTGGCCCAGGCGGCGGCCCCCCCTGCTGTGGGCCCGGACAACCGCCTGCTGTTCGTGGTGAGCGTGGTCGTGGTGGCCAGCGTGGTGCTGTTCACCGCCGGCGTCATCTTTACGCTTCTGCGCCGCAGCGACCGCCGCCGCGCGGAAGAAGAGAAGCTGGCGGCCATGGGCACGGCCACCGCGCGCATCCTGCACCAAATCAAGAACCCGCTGCAGACCATCGTGCTGCACGCGGACCTGCTGCAGAACGAAAAGATGGTGGCCGACCCGCTGCAGCGGCGCGAGGTGGCCGACGCCATCATCGGCGAATCGCAGCGGCTGGTCGCCATGCTGGAGGAGCTGTCGGTCTACGCGTCGGGCGCGCAGCGGGCGCTGAGCCGCCAGCCCGTGTTCGTGGACGACCTGGTGCGCCAGGTGGCCGCCAACGAGGCGCGCGAGGCGGGCGGAACCGGGGTGCGGGTGGACGCCGCCGGGGTGGAGCAGGCCGTGGTGCTGGCGGATGCGTACTACCTGCGCCAGGTGGTGGACAACCTGGTGCGCAACGCGCGCGAGGCCATGGCCGGGCAGGAGGGTGCCCGCCTGCGGGTGACGGTGGAGCGCGACGGCGGGCAGGCGGTGGTGCGGGTGGCCGACAACGGCCCGGGGATCGCGCCCGACCGGCTGGACCGCATCTTTCAGCCGTTCGTCAGCACCAAGGGCAAGGGGATGGGATTGGGGCTGGCCATCTGCCGCGAGATCGTGGAGGCGCACGCGGGGCGCATCGAGGTGGACAGCGCCGTGGGGCGGGGGACCACGTTCACCCTGCGCCTGCCGCTGTACGGCGACGGGATGGGCGCGGGGGGGGCGCTCCCCGGCCTGGCGCCCGAGCCCGCCGCGGGGGCCGCGTGGAGCTGAGGGGCGTATTCGCGCCGGCCACGACGCCGTTCGACCCGGTGACCGGCGAGGCGGACGTGGTCTCCCTCCGCGCGAACGTGCGCCAGTGGCTGCGGGCGCCGCTGCGGGGAATCGTGCTCTTCGGCTCCACCGGCGAGGGGGTGCTGCTGGACGAGGACGAGAAGGCCCGCCTGACCGGCGCCACCCGCGACCTGCTGGACGCGGACCGGCTGCTCCTCTGCGGCACCGGGGCGGAATCGACCCGGGCCACCATCCGGCAGACGAAGCGGGTCGCCCAGGCGGGGGCGGACGCGGTGCTGGTGCAGCCGCCCTCGTTCTACCGCCCCCTGATGACGCCGGCGGCGCTGCGCGACCATTACCTGGCGGTGGCGGAGGCGTCGCCGGTTCCGGTGATCCTGTACCAGGTGCCGCCGCGGTTCAGCGGGGTGGAGCTGGAGCCGGGGCTGGTGGCCGAGGTGGCGCGGCACCCGAACGTCGTCGGCCTCAAGGACTCGTCGGGCGACCTGCGGGTGCTGGGGGCGCTGATCGACGGGTGCCGCGGCGGATGCGACGTGCTGGCGGGGAGCGGCGCCATCCTTTACGCGGCGCTGGAGATGGGCGCCGTGGGCGGCATTCTGGCGGTTGCGCTGCTGATGCCGCGGGAGTGCGCGGAGCTGTGCCGCGCATTCGACCAGGAGCGCTTTCCCGAAGCCGGCCGGCTGCAGGAGGCCATCGCGCCGCTGCACAAGGCCGTCGTGGGGGAGCTGGGGGTTCCCGGGGTGAAGGCGGCGCTCGATTCGATCGGGATGCACGGCGGCGCCCCCCGCCCGCCCATTCAGCCGCTGCGCAACCGGGACGCGGGGAAGCTGGCGGATGCGCTGGCGGCCGCGGGGCTCCTGCCGAATCCGCTGGCGGAGCTGGACGGCGGGGAACAGGGAATAGGGAATAGGGAATAGGGAATAGGGAATAGCCTGCCCCGCCGCGCCGAACGCCGCGGAGTAAAACCCGCGGCTGGAAACGCCACGAGCCCCGTCTCGGCTCGCTTGCGCTCGCCGAACGGGGCTTCAACTGCATCAAAACGGCAACACCCTGGGGGCGCCTCTCCCGCGCAGTTTGCGGGTGAGGGGCCGGGCGGCCAGGGGTCCGCGCCCCCGCGATGCGGTTGCCGTTCATGCAGTTGAAGCCCCGCGGCAGTTTGCGGGGCTTTCCGCCGTTGTTGCGGCGGCTTCAGCCGCTCCCGCGTGAGCCGGTCCACCATCGCCGCGCAGTCATCAGCCAGACAAACGCCGTTGCCCACCACCCCGCACCCGCGTAGCTTGTCCGCCGCAAAGCGTGCCCACTCTCGCACTTTCGCACTTTCGCTTTCGCACTCTCGCACTCCCCCATGGCCGAATACAGCAACCTCACGCTCGACGTCCAGGACCGTATCGCCATTCTGTCCGTCAACCGGCCGGACAAGCTGAACGCGCTCAACGAGCAGACCATCCGCGAGCTGGGCCAGGCGATGGACGAGATCGCGTCGCGCGACGACGTGGGCGGCGTGATCCTGACCGGCGTGGGCGAAAAGGCGTTCGTGGCCGGCGCCGACATCGCCGAGCTGGCGAAGATGGGGCCGGTGGATGGCATCGAGGTCAGCCGCCTGGGGCAGCGGGTGTTCCGCCAGATCGAGCTTTCGCGCAAACCGGTCATCGCGGCGGTGAACGGCTTTGCGCTGGGCGGTGGGTGCGAGCTGGCGCTGGCCTGCCACCTTCGCATCGCCGGCGAGAACGCGCAGTTCGGGCTGCCGGAGGTAAAGCTGGGGATCATCCCCGGCTACGGCGGCACCCTGCGCCTGCCGCGCATCGTGGGCAAGGGCCGCGCGCTGGAGCTGATGCTGACGGCGCAGTTCATCAAGGCCGACGAGGCCTACCGCATCGGCCTGGTGAACCGCGTCGTCCCCAAGCCGCACGGGGACGAGGGGCAGGAGGCGCCCAGCCCCAGGGACGCGCTGATCGCCGAGGCCCGGTCGATGATGCAGGTCATCCTCGCCAACGGTCCCATCGCGCTGGGGCTGGCCATCGAGTGCACCACCCGGGGGATGGAGATGTCGGTGGACGACGGCCTGGCTCTGGAGAGCAACCTCTTCGGCCTGCTCGCCGCGACCAGCGACATGCGCGAGGGGATGCAGGCGTTCCTGGAGAAGCGGAAGGCGGAGTTCACGAGGCGCTGAACGGCGGGTTCAAGTGCCCAGGTTCAGGTGCCCAGGGCTGTTACTTGAACCTTGACCCTTGAACCTGGGCACTGACGTACGGAGGCAGAGGATGGCGAAAAGCCGGTTCGGGCAGAGAACGTCAGGGATTGAGCCGTCCTCCGCCATCAAGCGGCTGCTGCTGCCGTCGCCGGTGGGACCGCTGTTCGTGGAGTACGACCAGGCGGCGGTGCGGCACATCCACTTCTGGCACCAGGGCGCGCACCCGCCGGCGGGCACACGCGTGGAGCCCACGCGCGACGACCCGCTGGGGTGGAAGGTGGCCGAGCAGCTGCGCGAGTACTTTGCCGGCGCCCGCCGCGACTTCGACCTGCCGCTGGCGCCGGAAGGGACGGATTTCCGGAAGCGCGTATGGTCGGCGCTGCGCGGCATTCCCTACGGGGAGACGCGCACCTACGGCCAGGTGGCGGATTCCATCGAATGCCGCGCGCCGCGCGCGGTGGGGCAGGCCAACCGCCACAACCCCATCCCCATCGTCATCCCCTGCCACCGTGTGCTGGCCTTCAACGGCATCGGCGGCTACGCGGGGCAGTGGGGCGACGGCGATGGCCTGGACCGCAAACGCTGGCTCCTGCGCCACGAGGGCGTAGACGTCTGATCGATTCGATCGCGCACCCGCACATCCCGCCCTCGCGTTACTCGTCTCGCACTCCCGCGCTCCCGCACTCCGCACTTCTTTGCACCTCCACCGCCTGCACCTGCGCAACTACCGGAACTTTGCCGAGCAGGCGCTGGAGTTCCCCGCGCAGGGGGCCGCCATCGTGGGGGACAACGGGCAGGGAAAGACCAACCTGCTGGAGGCCATCTACTACCTGGAGATCTTTCGCTCCTTTCGCGGCGCGCCCGACGAACAGCTGGTGCGCTTCGGCGAGGAGGTCTTCCGCGTGGAGGGGCGCCTGGCCGACGCGGAGGGGCGCGAGCGCTCCATCTCCGCCGCGTTCGACCGGCGGGCGCGCAAGAAGAAGGTGGCGGTGAACGGCGCCGAGCCGGAGCGGCTGGGTGACGCGCTGGGCCAGGTGGGCGCGGTGATCTTTTCGCCCTCGGACGTGGAGCTGGTGGCGGGGGCGCCGGGCGCCCGGCGGCGCTTCCTGGACATCGTCCTCTCCCTGGTGGAGCCGGGATACCTGCACGCGGTGCAGCGCTACCGGCAGGCGCTCTTTCAGCGCAACACGCTGCTGCGGCAGGGGAGTCCCCGCGCGCTGATCGAGGCCTGGGACGAGGGGCTGGTGCTCGCCGGCAGCCGCGTGGCCGCCGCGCGCGCCGCGTGGGTGGCGGAGCGCGCGGAGAGCTTCGCCGGCCACTATGCGCGGGTGGCGGGCGGGCAGCCGGGGCGCATGGCGTACGCCCCCTCCACCCCCGAGATGGGCGAGGGCGCCGGCGAGGCGCAGCTGGCCGTGGCGTTCCGCGAGGCGCTGGGCCGCAGCGCCGACCGCGAGCAGCGGCGCGGGATGACGCTGGTGGGCCCCCACCGCGACGACCTGCGCTTCACCATCCGCGGCGCGGACGGGGCGGCGCTGGAGCTGCGGACGTACGGCAGCGGCGGCCAGCAGCGCACCGCCGCCATCGCGCTGCGCATGGTGGAGGCCGAGACCATCCACGCCGCCCGCGGCCGCGAGCCCATCATCCTGCTGGACGACGTCTTCGCGGAGCTGGACCCCGGCCGCTCGCAGCGCATCGTCGACTGGATCGAGACCGGGGAGGGGGGGCAGGTGATCCTCACCTCCCCCAAGCCCACCGACTTCGAGCTGCGCGGCCAGGTGCTCCCCCGCTGGGGCATCCGCGACGGCGTGGTGCTGCCGGGCTGACGCCGGAGTGAGGCCCCAAGACGGCCGGAGCCGCGGGGCCCGGCCGTCCTCCAGGAGCGGAAAGCTGCGGACCAGTTGCCGGCGACCGGCTGCGTGTGGCCGATCTTCTCCCACGACGGGTCCGGCGACAGCACCACCGCGATCATCCGCGCCTGGCGGTCCAGCGTGGCGGTGGCGCGCGTAAGCGTGGCGGTCGCGTCACTGGGCGTCAGCTGAACCTGTACCGCACGCCTGTGATGCGTCTATGGGCAGCCCGGAATGGGATCCAACACCAGGTTGCCCCACAACCCACCCCGACCCGCCGCGGGTGAGCTTCATGCCCGTGGGGATCGAACAAGGGCTGCCACGTACGATGCGCCGGGAGCGGCCGCGAACAAAGGTCTTCCGCGCCCGCTCCCGGTGAGCAGGGCCGATCCGCGAGCGTCAACAGGTCGACGGCGCGACCTCCGCCGGCCAGCGGGTGCTCTGGCTCCCCACTCCATTCGGGAAACCGGCACTCACGTCGTAGTAGTATGCGTACGACGCCGACATGTATATGCTGCTGTACAGCACGCAGCGATTCGATCCGGTCCACGTGCGCTGCGTATCCTGCAGGGACAACCCCGTCGTGCCGCCCACCCCGTCCGTGCTGTGGTCGTAGATGATGGACGTGTCTTCGTAGTCGTTGTACTCCTCGTACACGATGACCAGGTTTACGGCGTACCCGGACGCCCCGTTGGACGCGTTCCACGAAATCGTGGGCGTGCCGCCCGCATAGGTAACGGCGACGCCGCTGGGCCCGAACGGCTGATACATGCGGTTGATCGTGTAGGTGTCGATCGTGCTGAACGTGCTCCCCGTCCCCATCACGTGCGCGAGCCCGCGGTACGAGTGGATGGTTTGCAGCCGCACGCCGTTGACGATCCTTCCGAACGCGTTGCTCGAGTAGTGCATGACCGAGTATTCGTCGTACGTCTCCAGGTCCTGCGCACCACTGCAGTGCTTTTGGAACTGGTCCTCTCGGCCGGGCTCGATGTTGCCCTCCAGGATATCGACAAAGCTGTCGCGATCGCAGCGGCTTTGCTCGTGCCACATTCCGAGCGCGTGCCCGATCTCGTGGACGACCGTCCGCACCCCGCAGCCGTCGCCCAGAAGGAGCTCCTGCGCGCCGCCCACGCGCCCCACAGCGGAGCGGCCGCAGACGCCGGGTTCGGTGGTCCGGCGGAAGATGATGTAGTTGCTGTCATACGACTGGCGCGGCTGAAAGACGACCCCGGCCACTGTGGCGTGCACCTGGGCGATTCCGTCGTGCACGCGCTGGGGGTCCGGCAACGCGCCGTCGATCACGTACGGCACCCGGCCGTCAAACCAGCGGCCGGTGGTCTTGACGACGCCGAAGCGGGGCCCATCCGCCCTCCCCGGTTCCGGGCGGAGCAGTTCCTCGCGGGTGCGGGCGATGCTCTCCGCAGGGCCAAGGTCGATGTCGCCCTCGAAGACGGCGCGGCCGTCCACGATGTCGAAGGACACTTCAATGGGCACGCCGTCGCGCAGGATGAATCCGTGTCCCCTGGGTACACCGGTGGTGGGCGTACTGGGTCCGGACGCGGGATCCAGGGGCGCGTCGCGGCACGCGCCGAGGACGAGGAGCGCGGCGCATACCGCGGCAAGGTGGGCGGAGCGGATCACGGGTAGGCCTCCGGCGAGTGGGGTTGAGGAAGTGGCGTCGAGCCGACGCGTCGTCCTGAATATCGTGGCCGTCCCGGTCTTTGGCAAGAACCGTCCTGAAACGTGTCTGAGTCGCGGCGGTGCGGCAAGGGCATCGGAGTGCGCGGGCCGCTTGCCGGGGAACCACAAGATGCTGTGCCGCAAGCCAGGAGCACGCCCCCACAACGTGGTTTCGCGCGCACGCGAGGCGTGCTAGATTGATGCGTCCGCCAACCATCCCCGCCGCAACGAGCCCGTGAACCGCACCCGCGATCCATCTTCCGGAAAACCACAGGCGGTGGGCGACGTGCTCGCCCGCTTTCTGGACCGCACGGGGATGGCGCCCAGGGTCGAGGCCGCGGCCGTGATCCCGGAGTGGGCCGACCGCGTGGGCCCCGCCATCGCCGCGGTCACCCAGCCGCTGCGCGTGAGCGACGGCACGCTGGTGGTGGCGGTGAGCACGTCGGCGTGGATGATGGAGCTGAACCTGATGAAGGCCGAACTGATGCGGCACCTGAATGCAGGCAAGGCCGCCGACGCCCCGGGGCGCATCAAGGGGATCGCCTTCGTCATGGACGCCGGCGCATAGGCGCGGAGAGAGCTCCGAACCGCCGCGTAAACCATTGCGAGGGCTGAACTTTCGGCCCGCGTTCGGTGTATGGAGTGCAGCACGGGCACGGCACGTTCCGCCGGCGCAGAACCAACCAGGCAACAACCAGAGGCCATGTCTACCAACGGCGCAGCAGGCAACGACTACAACGCAGGCCAGATCCAGGTGCTCAAGGGCCTGGAGGCGGTCCGCAAGCGCCCGGGGATGTACATCGGCTCCACCAGCGCGCGCGGGCTGCACCACCTGGTGTACGAGGTGGTCGACAACTCCATCGACGAGGCGCTGGCGGGATACGCGGACCGGGTGGACGTCACCATCCACGCCGACAACTCCATCACCGTGGTCGACAACGGCCGCGGCATTCCCGTGGACCTGCACCCCACCGAAAAGGTGCCGGCGGTGGAGCTGGCGCTGACGGTGCTGCACGCGGGCGGCAAGTTCGACAACGAGGGCGAGGGGTCGTACAAGGTGTCCGGCGGCCTGCACGGCGTGGGCGTGTCGGTGGTGAACGCGCTGAGCGAATGGGTGCGCGTGCAGGTGCGGCGCGACGGAAAGGTGCACGAGATCGCCTTCAGCCGCGGCGACAAGACGCAGGAGCTGACGGTGCTGGGGCCCACCCGTGAGCGCGGCACCACCGTCAGCTTCAAGCCCGACCCCCAGGTCTTCGAAGAAACCACCTACTCGTTCGACACGCTCAGCAACCGCCTGCGCGAGCTCGCCTTCCTGAACAAGGGCGTGCGCATCACCCTGACGGACGAGCGGGTGGAGCAGGGCGACCAGCCGCGGGTGGACGAGTACCACTACGAGGGCGGCCTGCGCGAGTTCGTGGAGCACCTGCGCGGCACCCGCAAGCCGCTGCACACCGACGTCATTTACATCGAGGCCGCGCGCCCCGAGGCGGAGATCGAGATCGCGCTGCAGTACGACGACGGCTACAACGAGAACACGTTCACCTTCGTCAACAACATCAACACCCACGAGGGCGGCACCCACCTCACCGGCTTCAAGGCCGCGCTCACCCGCTCCATCAACGAGTACGCGCGCAAGAGCGGCCTGTTCAAGAAGGGCGGGCTGGACGCGCTGAGCGGCGACGACGTGCGCGAGGGGCTCACGGCCGTCATCAGCGTAAAGGTGCGCGAGCCGCAGTTCGAGGGGCAGACCAAGACCAAGCTGGGCAACAGCGAGGTCAAGGGCGCCGTGGAGACGGTCGTCAACCAGAAGCTGAGCGAGTTCCTGGACGAGACGCCGGGCGTGGGCCGCGCGATCATCGAAAAGGCCATCAGCGCCGCCCGCGCCCGCGAGGCCGCCCGCAAGGCGCGCGACCTCACGCGCAAGAAGAGCGCGCTGGAAACGGGCGTGCTGCCGGGGAAGCTGGCGGACTGCTCCAGCAGCAACCCCGAGCTCACCGAGCTGTACATCGTGGAGGGCGACAGCGCCGGCGGCAGTGCCAAGCAGGGTCGCAAGCGCGAGTTCCAGGCGATCCTGCCGCTCAAGGGCAAGATCCTGAACGTGGAAAAGGCCCGCTTCGACAAGGTGCTGAGCAACGAGGAGATCCGCGCCATCATCACCGCCATCGGCACGGGGATCGGCGAGGACGAGTTCAGCCTGGACAACGCGCGCTACCACAAGATCATCATCATGACCGACGCGGACGTGGACGGCAGCCACATCCGCACCCTGCTGCTCACCTTCTTCTTCCGGCAGATGCG
>JAHWJJ010000464.1 GCA_019348475.1 Gemmatimonadota bacterium
CCCTCCGCTCGCTCAGGCTCGCACCTCCCCCAAAAAACCCTGGGGGAGGTTGGGGGTGGGATCGGCGTGCGGTGGCGAGCCCCGCGCCGCGCCCCCTCCGCTCGCCGAGGCTCGCACCTCCCCCAAAAAACCCTGGGGGAGGTTGATCGAGGGCTGGCCCCGCGGAAGGCTTGCAGCCCCAGGTGGGGCATGGGTTCTCCCCTTGCCCCGCGCAGTTTGCGGGGGAAGGGGCCGGGGGATGGGGGGCGCCCGCCCGCGCGGAGATCCCTCCTCCGCGCGCCGAACCCCCACTCACGCACTGACGCACTTCCGCACTCACGCACTGTGTTCTCACAGCCCCGACCGCGGCGGCGCGACGGCATCCATCAGCGTGGCGATCACGCGGTCGGGGGAGATCCCTTCCGCCTCGGCGTGAAAGTTCACCAGGACGCGGTGGCGCAGCACGGGGGCGGCCACGCGCCGGATGTCATCCAGCGAAACGTGAAAGCTCCCCGCGAGCAGCGCGTTGGCCTTGGCCCCCAGGATCAGCGCCTGCCCCGCGCGCGGTCCCGCGCCCCAGCGCACCCAGCGGCGCACGTCCTCGGGCGCGGTGGGGTTGCCGGGGCGGGTGGCGCGCACCAGCGCGGCGGCGTACGCGAACAGGTTGTCGGCCACGGGCACCTCGCGCACCCAGCGCTGCAGCGTCAGCACCCGCTCCGCGTCCAGCACCGGCTGCACCTCCGCGTCCTGCACCCCGGTCGTGGAGCGCAGGATCATCACCTCCTCGTCCTCCGAGGGGTAGTCCAGGCGGATGTCGAACATGAAGCGGTCCAGCTGCGCCTCGGGGAGCGGATACGTCCCCTCCTGCTCCACCGGGTTCTGCGTGGCCAGGACGAAGAAGGGGCGCGGCAGCATCAGGTCTTCGCCGCCCACGGTCACGCGGCCCTCCTGCATGGCCTCCAGCAGCGCCGCCTGCGTCTTGGGCGGCGTGCGGTTGATCTCGTCCGCCAGCAGCACCTGGGTAAAGATGGGGCCGCGGATGAAGCGCGCCGCGCGCCGCCCCGTGGTCCGGTCCTCCTCGATCACCTCCGTGCCGGTGATGTCGCCCGGCATCAGGTCGGGGGTGAACTGCACGCGGCGGAACTCCAGCTCCAGCGCCTCGGCCAGGGTGCGCACCAGCAGCGTCTTGGCCAGGCCGGGCACGCCCACCAGGAGCGCGTGGCCGCCCGCCAGCAGGCACATCATGACCTCTTCCAGCACCTGCTGCTGGCCCACGATCCGGCGCTGCACCTGCGCCCTCAGCCGGCCGGCGTCCGCCAGCAGGGTCTCGACTTCGGTTTCGGCGGTGACCAACGGGTATCCTCGGGGACTCGGTAGGGACGGGCGGACCGGCACGAATACCGTGCACGGGATGCTAAGTTCCTAGCATTTCCCGCGCAACGCGCGCGGGGGATCGGGGCAGGAACGGACGAACGCACGCGAGTACGGGGCCGGCCGGCGGTTCGTTTCGGGGATAAGACGCGCGGGTGCCGCGGAACGTTGTCCTCCTCCCCTGCTCGGGTGAAGACAGAGCGCGGATCTCGCGCGGATTCGCGGAGCACCGATCATGCGAACTGCGTGGCGCCGATCCTGCTTTCGGCGGATGCACGTCATCGTCCACCCTCCGCTTTCGTCCGCATGCAGACTGCCGCTGTCGAGCCGTCCGGCGCAATCGATCCATCGTCCCCGTCCAGCGGACCGGCGGAGGAGATCCTCTGCGCATACGAGGCGTATCTCGACGGGTTCCTGGCGGTGACCCGGCGGGCGGAAGGGCGCTTTCTGCGGCGCCAGTGGGCGGAGGGCCAGCGCGACGCGCGCGAGCGGCTGACGCTGTACCCGGCCGCCATCGATCGCGCGGTGGCGGCGCTCCGCGGTCGTCTCCGGGCGCCGGCGGGGGCGGACGACGCGGAGTTCAAGACGCGCTTTCAGGCGCTGGTCGCGCGGCGGCCGGACGCGGAGGTGGCGGCGACTTTCTTCAACTCCGTGGTGCGGCGGGTGCTGGGGACGCGCGGGGTGGACGCGCGCACGGAGTTCACCGCGGACGGCGTGGACGTGCAGGCCGCGGAGGGCGAGCCGCTGCACCGCGCGCTCGCGGCGGACGGGGTCAACGCGGCGCTGTTCGTGGAGCTGTTCCGCGCGACGGGATTGCTGGACGCCTTTGCGGACGCGGAAGCGGATGCCGCCGCGTGCGCGGATGCCGCGCGGGAGCAGCTGGGGGAGGAGGCGGAGGGCGTGGGCGCGGTGGAGGCGCTGCCGTTCCTGTTCTACCGCAACAAGGCGGCGTACGTGGTGGCGCGCCTGCGGCTGCGGTCCGGCGAGGTGCGGCCGCTGGTGGTGCCGCTGGAGCACCGGCCTGAGGGGGTGCGGCCGGACGCCGTGCTCACGGACCGCGATGAGGTGCACCGCGTGTTCAGCTTCGCGCGCTCGTACTTTCACGCCCACACGGCGCGCCCGCGCGACACGGTGGCCTTTCTGCGCACGCTGATGCCGGTGAAGCCGGTGCACGAGCTGTACACGGCCATCGGCCACAACCGCCACGGCAAGACGGCGCTGTACCGCGAGCTGATGGAGCACCTGACGGACCCCGCCGCGCGGTTCGAGCGGGCGGAGGGCGTGCGGGGGCTGGTGATGATCGTCTTTACCCTTCCCGGCTACGCCGTGGTCTTCAAGGTGATCCGCGACGTGTTCGGGGCGCCCAAGGAGGTGGAGCGCGAGCAGGTGATGGAGAAGTACCGGCTGGTGTTCGCGCGCGACCGCGTGGGGCGGCTGGCGGACGCGCAGGAGTTCGAGCACCTGCAGTTTCCCCGCGACCGCTTCGACCCCGACCTGCTGGAGGAACTGCTGAACGGCGCCAGGTCCAGCGTGATCGAAGAGGGCGACCGCATCGTCATCCGCCACCTCTACACCGAGCGCCGGCTGCGCCCGCTGGACCTGTACCTGCGCGAAAGCCCGCCGCCGGCGGCGGAGGCGGCGGTGGTGGAGTACGGCAACGCCATCCGCGACCTGGCCTGCGCCAACATCTTTCCCGGCGACCTGCTGCTGAAGAACTTCGGCGTGTCGCGGCACGGGCGGGTGATCTTTTACGACTACGACGAGCTGGCGCTGCTCACCGACGTGCGCTTTCGCGCGCTGCCCAGGGCGCGCAACGACGACGAGGAGATGAGCGCCGTGCCCTTTTTTTGGGTGGATGAGCAGGACGTGTTCCCCGTGCAGTGGCTGCCCTTTCTGGTCCCCGCCGGCCCGCTGCGCGACACCGCCTCCGGCGGTGAACTGTCGCGCGTCATGCTCGCCCTCATGAGCGTGGCCGCGGAGGCAGGACCGGCGACCCTGGTCTTCGACGAGATCGACGCGGGTGTCGGCGGACAGACCGCGCGCGCGGTCGGCGAGGAGCTCAGGACACTGGCCGCCGGCCGTCAGGTCATCTGCATCACCCACCTGCCGCAGATCGCCGCCTTCGCCGAGACGCA
>JAHWJJ010000089.1 GCA_019348475.1 Gemmatimonadota bacterium
TGAAAGGGTGAAAGGGTGAAAGGGTGAAAGGGTGAAAGGGTGAAAGGGTGAAAGGCGTGGCGACGGAGGCGAGCATCGTGGAGCACGTCACGCCCGCCGATGGAAACATTTTCACGGACCTGGGCTTTCCTCCGTTTTGGAAGCCGAATACCTCCGGGTTCGTTCGCGGCTGTTGGTCGAGATGATCCGCATCATCCGCGAGCGCGGACTGAAGCAGAAAGCCGCTGCGGAACTGTTCGGCGTATCGCAGCCCCGCACAAGCGATCTGGTGCGGGGAAAGATCGAGGCGCTCACCCTCGATTCGCTGGTGACGATGCTGGCGCACGCGGGCGTTGCCGTGGACCTGTCGGTCCGCACCGCCGGCCAGGCACGCGGCCCTTGCAGTGACGTGCCGATCCGCGCGGGCACCTGACGGAAGTCGGAACGACGGCTTCCGATCCGGATCGCCGGACCGGGAGCCGGATCTGCTGCATCTCCATCGGATACAAACACTTCCGTCAACCGCAGGATGGCGGTAGATTTGACGCTGCCGTCCCTCCCGGTCCCGTCCCCCTCCTTCAGCACACCGAGGTTCCCCGTGGCATCCCAGCTCTCCGCACGCCGCTCGCACGCGGCGCTCTTCGCGCTGTTGCTGCTGGCGGCCTGTTCCGACGCGCTGCCGTCCGCGCCCGGGGTGCCGCTGCCGGCGCCACCGGCGGATGCGCTGGCCGTGCTGCGCTGCACCGCGCAGGTGCGCCCGGCGGTGGTCACGTGTGCGCCGGACGGCGCGGCGGGCGGGGCCCAGGCCACCATCCTGGGGGGGCAGGGGGTGAACGTGCGGCTGACCGCCAGCAACTTTGAAAACGACACGGCGGCCGGCCTGTTCTCCATGGACGTGACCGTGCAGAACCTGCTGGCCACGCCCATGGGCGCCGCCGACCCCGGCGCCGTGTCGGGGGTTTACGTGTTCTTCTACTCCGGGCCGGCCTCGGCCACGGGGACGGTGGATGTGTACCAGCCCGATGGAGAGGGCGTGTTCACCGCAGCGGGGCAGGCGTACTTCCACTGGCCCGAGGTGCTGCCCCGCAACGGGGTGAGCCAGCCCAGGCGGTGGCGGTTCAGCGTATCGAAATCCGTGCAGAGCTTTCAGTTCCAGGTGTACGTGAAGACGGAGCTGATGCCCCTGCTGGTGTTCGACCTGGCGGCCGGCGGCAACCGCGACATCTACCGCATGGCCATGGACGGCAGCGACCTGCTGCGGCTCACCACCCACGCGGCCGACGACCGCAACCCCTCGGCCAGCCGCAGCACCGTCGTCTTCGCCACCTTCCGCCACGGCAAGTCCGAGATCTACTCCGTGCCGCTGGCCGGGGGCGCGGAAACCCGGCTGACCACCACGGCGGCCAGCGAGGGCGACCCGGCGCTCTCGCCCGACGGACTGCGCCTGGCGTACACCAGCGACGCGGTGGTCGGCGTGAGCAAGGTGTGGACGGCCAACCCCGACGGCACCGGCGCCGTCCGCGCCACGCGCACCAGCTTCGGTTCCGACGCGGAGCCCGAGGCGGCGCCCGCGTGGGCCCCCACGGGGAATCGGCTGGCGCTGGTGGCGACGGCGAGCGGATCGGCGGACGTGTACGACTTTGCGCTGGGCGGCGTTCCGTCGCTGCTGGCGGGCGGCACCACCGCCGAGGTGGACCCGGCGTGGAGCCCCGACGGCACGCGAGTGGTCTACACCAGCAACGTCACCGGCGCGGGCGACGTGTACATGCTGCGCCTGTCTGACGGGCAGGTGACGCGGCTGACCTCCGGCGCGACGGCCGAGTCGTACGCCACCTGGACCGGCAACGGCCGCATCGTCTACCTGACCTTCCTTTCCGGCGGGGGCACGGAACTGCGCTGGCTGAACCCCGACGTGCCGGGGAGCGGGGGCGTGATCCCGGTGACCGGCGCGCCCAACCGGCCGCACGCGGTCCCGTTCTGACCCCCGCCGCACCTCGGGTTGACAGACGGTGTGTTTTCGGCGAAATTACCCTTCTTGTGTTGGAATACGGGTAATCCCCGTCCGTGCAACGGAGTCCAGAAACCATGTACGCCATCATCCGCACCGGCGGCAAGCAGTTCCGTGCCGAGCCGGGCAAGACGCTTCGCATTCCGTCCGTCGACACCCCGGCCGGCGAGACGCTTCGCTTCGAGGACGTGCTTCTTGGGGCCGACGGCGAAACGGTCAAGATCGGCGCGCCCGGCGTGGCCGGTGCGTCGGTGACGGCCGAGGTCGTCCGCCACGGCAAGGGCGAGAAGATCATCATCTTCAAGCACAAGCGCCGCAAGAACTACCGCCGCAAGCAGGGGCACCGTCAGAAATTCACTGAGGTTCGCGTTGGCGAGATCAACCTCGGCTAAAGGAGAGCAGCCATGGCACACAAGAAGGGCGGCGGCTCGACCCGCAACGGGCGCGACTCGAACGCGCAGCGGCTGGGGGTCAAGCGGTTCGGTGGCGAGCGCGTGCTCGCCGGGAACATCCTGATCCGCCAGCGCGGCACCCGGTTTCACCCGGGGATCAACGTTGGCATCGGCAGCGACGACACCCTGTTCGCCCTGGTGGACGGGCAGGTGCAGTTCGGCCGCAAGGACAAGAAGCGCAAGGACGTCTCGGTGATCCCCTTCCCGGCGGAGCCGGTGGAGGTGGTGGTGGATACCGAGGCCGCGGACTGACGCGCGCGTCTTCCAGATCGTGAGAACCGCCCCGGCACCTGCTGCCGGGGCGGTTCTTCGTTGTGTGCGCACCCGGCGACCGGGCCTCTCCCCCGCCAGTCATTTTCGCTCGTTCCTCACGACGGCTGGCGACCACTCCCCGAAACTGCGGGGGAGGGGTGGGTGGAGCACGGGGTAATCCACCGACGCAAGGTTTCCACCTCGCCCACTGTTTTCTGCGCCACGCAGGGGCCTCGGGCGCGCACGCCCGCACCCCCGCACCCCCGCACTCCCGCACTCCCGCACTCCCGCACCCCCGCACCCCCGCACTCCCGCACTCCCGCACTCCCTCCCGGCGAGAATCCTGCATACCGCTCCGGCCGAGCGAATTCCTGCATCTGTCACGGTACCACCGACCGAGGAGCCATGTCCGTTCCCCCGTCCGCGCCCGGCGCGCAGTCCACGCCCGCGTCCCCCTGGCCGCCCACCTCCAGCGCCGACTTTCCGCGCATCGGCAGCCTGCCGGCGTACGTCTTTGCGCAGGTGAACGCGGAGAAGGCGGAGCGCGTGGCCGCGGGCGAGGACGTGATCGACCTGGGGATGGGCAACCCGGACCTGGGCACGCCGGGGCACATCGTGGAAGAGATGGTGGCGCACGCGCGCGACAAGAAGCACCACCGCTACAGCGCCTCGCGCGGCATCTACGGCCTGCGCGAGGGGATGGCCGATCACTACCGCGACCGGTACGGCGTGCAGCTGGACGCCGAGACGGAGGTGGTGGTGACCATCGGAGCCAAGGAGGGCGTCGCGCACCTGATGCTGGCGATCCTGGGCGCCGGCGACGCGGTGATCCTTCCCTCGCCGGCGTACCCCATCCACAGCTACGCCCCGAGGTTCGCGGGCGGGAGCGTGCTCCCCGTCCCCCTGCAGGGAGACGGCCAGGGATACGTGCGCGGCGACGCGCTGCTGGACGCCGTGGAGGCGGCGTGCCGGACCGCCGGCCGGCCCCCGAAGGCGCTCCTCCTCTCGTTCCCCAACAACCCCACCACGCTGCAGGCGCCGCCGGGTTTCTTCGAGCGGGCGGTGGAGGTGTGCCGCCGCAACCGGCTGCTGCTGATCCACGACTTTGCCTACGCGGACTTCGGTTTTGGCGATGATCCGCCCAGCGTGCTGCAGGTGCCGGGGGCAAAGGACATTGCGGTGGAGTTCTTTTCGATGTCCAAGTCGTACTGCATGGCGGGATGGCGCGTGGGGTTCTGCGTGGGGAACCCCGCGATGGTGGGGGCGCTGACGCGCATCAAGAGCTACCTGGACTACGGCATCTTTCAGCCCATCCAGATCGCCGCGGCGCACGCGCTGCGGGCGGGGCAGGAGTGCGTGGCGGAGACGCGGGACACGTACCGCGGCCGGGCCGCGGCGCTCACGGAAGGGCTGCGGGCGGCGGGATGGGACGTTCCCGCGCCGCGGGCCACCATGTTCATCTGGGCGCCGATCCCCGCGCCGTTCGTGGGGACACCGTCCATCGAGTTCGCGCGGATGCTGCTGCGCGAGGCCGGCGTCGTGGTGTCCCCGGGGGTGGGGTTCGGGCCCGAGGGGGAAGGGTGCGTGCGGTTTGCGCTCATCGAGCCCGAGGAGCGCCTGCGCGAGGCGGGTGCACGCATCGGCCGGGTGCTGCGGCGCGCGAAGGCCGCCGCGTAGGCGGCGGATCCCGCTGTCCTGATGGAAGGGTGAGGCCGGACGTGCGCGTCCGCCCTCACCTTTTTGGTCTCGGGCGAGCACGGAGCGCCTTCGGCAGGTTTGGAAACTTTCTACCGCAAAATGTGCGGTGCGCCGCGTGGTGCGCTGCCCGTTCCATGTCCGTGCGATTGCTTCTCTTGACTCTGGTGGCAACAAGTGAGACATTAAGGCGTTGCAGCGCCGCGTCGCTCCCGCGCGCAGCCGCCCCCTCCTCTGGTTGTGGCGTCAGCCGTACCCCGTCCGCCCCGGCGCTGGCCTCCCCAGCCGCCCGTCCAGCTGTTTTCTTCCAGCACTCCCCTCGTCGGAGCCGTCATCATGTCCTTGCGTAGACGCGCCCTGTTCCTGGCGGGCCTTTTCGTCGCGGTTTCGTGCAGCGACGCGGGGAACCCGCTCGAGCCCGGCCCCACCCCCAGGCCCCGGCCGGTGGACGCCCTGCAGGTGCTGCAGTGCGCGGTGAACATCCCCACGGCCACGATGCAGTGCGCGCTCCCCCAGCCCAACGCGGGCGGCGCCCTGGCCGCCGGGCAGATGATCACGGGCGGCCAGAACAAGTACGTCACGCTCAGCGCCTCGAACTTCGCGTCCACGGCGAGCAGCCTGGAGTTCAACGTCACGGTGAAGAGCCTGATGCGCCAGGCGCTGGGGACGGAGAACGGGGAGACGCTGCACGCGAACGGCGTGCGGGTGTGGTTCGCCGACGATCCGGTGGCGCAGCCGACGGGCACGGTTTCGGTGGACTCGGCGTCGGGCGTCGGGACGCTGCTCACGGCGCCGACTCCTTACTTCCAGTACGACACCATCCTGCGCACCAACCAGACGTCGAAGCCCAAGCGCTGGCGGTTCGACTTTTCCGGCGGGGCCACGAACATCCAGTTCAAGGTCTACGTCGTCGCGCAGGTGCAGTACCCGAACGGCTGGGTAGACGTCACCCCGCCGCTGGACACGCTGGCGCCCGGCGCGACGGTGGACCTGGACGGCATCGCCTACGACGCGCGCGCCGACTCGGCCCCCGCGGTCAGCCAGACGCTCACCTGGAGCAGCAGCGACGGGGCCGTGGCCACGGTCGACGCGGGGACCGGCGTGGTCAGCGCGGTCGCCGCGGGGACGGCCACCATCACCGCCTCCAACGGCACCCAGACGGGGTCCGCGACTATCGTCGTGAACACCCGGCCGGCGTTCGTGGTCGACAGCATCCTGGCCATCAGCAACGTCACCATCCCCGAGCCGGCGCCGGGGCTGCTTGAGGGCGCGTCGGACGGCGACGGGCACACGCCTTCGGTGGTCCCCGACACGGTGACCACGGCGCGCGGCGGCACCGCGTGGCTGAACGCTGACGGCAGCCTGCAGTACCTGAGCAAGGCCGGCTTCGCGGGGCGCGACACCATCCCCTTCCAGCTCACCGACGGCGTCTCCCGCCGGCCGGCGTACGCGGTGGTGGACGTGGCGGCCTCCAGCTACTGGTACGTGCGGCCGGGCGGCACGGGCGACGGGCGCGACCGCTTCCCCTTCGGCACGCTGGCGCAGGCGCAGGACTCGGCCGCGGCGGGTGACACCATCCTGGTGCTGGCGAACGGCGTACAGCAGGTGGATGGGCCCGTGACGCTGAAAGCCGACCAGGCGATCCTGGGCCAGGGGATCCCCACCTCCCTCACCCGCGAGGTGAACGGGCAGACGGTCACCATCCTGGCCGCCGGGGCGGCGCCGGGGCTCACCAACACGGCGGCGGGCGCCACGGTGACGCTTGGCACCGGCAACGTGATCCGCGGCGTCGGCATCACGGCGGCGGCGGGCGCGGCGATCTCGGGCTCCGGCTTCGGCGCGCTCTTCGTGCGCGAGGTGGACGTGAACCCCGCGGGGCCGGCGCTGCTGCTGGCCACCGGCGCGGTCGACGCGGTGTTCGGCACCCTCTCGTCCACCGGAAGCGCCACCACCGGCGTCAGCCTGACCGGCGTAACCGGCACCCTCACGGCCACGGCCGGCGCCATCGGCAACGCCACCGGCACGGCGTTCCACGTCTCCGGCGGTTCGGCGGACGTCAGCTACGCGGGCTCCATCAGCAACTCGGCCGGTCCGGCGGTGTCCATCTCCGGCCGCACGGGCGGCACGCTCACGCTGTCGGGAACGATCACCGACACGGGCGCGGGGATCTCCGTCACCGGGAACACCGGCGGCACCATCGAGTTCACCGGCAGCAGCAAGTCCATCAGCACCGGCACCGGGGCGGGCGTGTCGCTCGCCACCAACACCGGCGCCACCATCAGCTTCGCGGGCGGCGGACTGGCGGTGAGCACGACGTCGGGCGCAGGCTTCACGGCCACGGGCGGCGGCACGGTATCGGTGACCGGGGCCGGCAACTCCATCGCGACCACCAGCGGGACGGCGCTCGACCTCAACGGCGTCTCCACCGGCACCGGCGGCGCGAGCTTCGTCTCCGTATCCGCCAACGGCGCGGCGAGCGGCATCACGCTCGCGAACCTCACAGGCGCGGGCGTGCAGGTGACCGGCACCGGCACCACGGCGGGCTCCGGCGGCACCATCCAGAACACCACCGGCCACGCCGTGTCGCTCGCCAGCCTGGCGGGGGCGGACAGCGTGCGCCTGCAGTACATCAACGTGAGCGGAGGCGCCGGCGGAAACGCGGGCGTCTTCGGCTCCGCCTTCGGGACGCTGCGGGTGGCGGGCCTGTCGGTCGGCACCACCGGCGGACCGGCGCTCAGCCTGTCCACGGGTACGCTGAACGGCGGCTTCTCGTCGCTCAGCTCGGTTAACAGCGCCAACAACGGCGTGATCCTCACCAGCGTCGACGGCTCGTTCACGGCCGCGGCCGGTACCATCAGCAACGCCGGGTCCACCGGCTTCGCCGTCGCGGGCGGGGGCGTGAGCGCCACGTACCAGGGCGGCATCAGCCAGGGCGCGAACAACGCGCCGCTGGTGGCGGTGAGCGGCAGCCACACGGGCACGCTGACGTTCGATACGGGGACCCTGAGCGCGAGCACGGGCACGGGCCTCTCGTTCAACGCGGCGGACGGCGCCTATGCATTCAACGGCACGACCACCCTGAACGGCGGCGACGCGGGGATCGACATCACCAACGGCTCCACCGGCACGTTCACCTTCGGCACGGGGACCAGCGTCACCAGCCCCACCGGGTCGGCGTTCACGGTCTACGGCAGTTCGCCGACGGTTGCCTACAGCGGCAACCTGACCAAGGGGAACGCGGGGCTGCTGGTGGAGATCGGCGAGCAGCCGGGGGGCAGCGTCACCTTCCAGACGGGTACGCTCGCGGCGACGGCCGGTGACGGCATCTCGTTCAGCAACGCCGATGGGGCAAGCAACTTCACCGGCACCACTACGCTCAACGGCGGCAACGCCGGCGTGGACGTGGTGAGCGGATCCAGCGGCGCCATCGCCTTCGGCGCCGGCACCGGGATCACCAACGCGTCGGGGGTCGGCCTGCACGTGAACAACGGGGCCGCTTCGGCCAACGTCAGCTACGCGGGCACGCTGAGCAGCAGCGGCACGGGAATTCCGGCGCAGGTGGAGGGCGTGAGCGGTGGCACGGTGACGGTGTCCGGCAACGTCACGTCCACGGGCCAGGGAATCCTGGTGCAGAACAACACCGGCGGCACCATCGCCTTCGACGGCACCAGCAAGTCGCTGTCGACCGGCGCGAACGCGGCGGTGACGGCGTCGACCAACCCGGGCGCCACCGTGCGCTTTGCCGGCGGCGGCCTGGCCATCACCACGACGGCCGGTGCGGGCTTCACCGCCAGCGGTGGCGGCACCGTCTCGGTCACGGGCGCAGGCAACACCATCGCCTCCAGCACGGGGACGGCGCTCTCGCTCGCTTCGGTGAGCACGGGCGCCAGTGGGGTCAACCTGGCCAGCGTGTCGGCCAACGGCGGGGCGGGCGGCATCGTGCTGAACACGCTCACCGGCGTGGGCGTGCAGGTGAACGGCGGCATCATTCAGAACACCACCGGTCCGGCGGTCCTGCTCACCGGCCTCGCCGGCCTGACCAGCCAGGTGGAACTGTCGGGGATGACGCTGAGCCGCAGCGCGGGAACCGGCGCGGTGGTGAGCGGCACCACCTTCGGTACGCTGGCGCTGGGCGCGAGCTCCGTGAGCGCCACGGGCGGTCCCACGGCGCTTAGCCTGACCACCGGGTCGCTGTCAGGTACCATCTCCAGCATCGCCGCCTCGGGCGTTACGGCGGGGACGCACGCCGTTTCGCTCACCGGCGTGGGCGGCACCTACACGGTGAGCGGCGGCACGGTGAACGGCACCAGCAGCGGCGACGCCTTGCGGGTGAGCGGCGGGAACGCGGTCGCCACCTGGAACAACACGCTGGCCGCCACGCTTGCCGGTGGGCGCTCCGTGAACATTGGCAGCACCACGGGCGGCAGCCACACGTTCGCCAACACGGTGACGGCGGGGAACGCGTCCGCGGGCGTGTCCATAACCGGCAATGCCGGGAGCGTGACTATGCCGGGGCTTAGCCTGGGGACCAGCGTGGCGCGCTTCTCCGCCACTCCGCTCACGCTGCAGATGGGGAGCGGCAACGTGAGCCTGGGCGCGGTGAGCATCTTCACGACGGGCGGCTCGGCGACCGCGCTGGGGATGACCTCGGCGGCGGGGTCGGGCACCCTCTCGGTCGCCAGCGGCACCATCGATGTGGCGGGCTCGGCTGCGGTGAACGTCGCGCCCAGCTCGGGCACGCAGCCGCTTTCCATCTCGCTCACAACCGTGAACGCCAACGGCGGCACTAGCGGCGTGATCCTGAACGGCACCAGCGGAAGCTTCACCGTGACGGGCACCGGCTCCACGGCCGGCTCGGGCGGTACCATCCAGAACACTTCCGGCAACGCGATCTCGCTGAGCAGCGCCAGCAACGTCCAGATCTCACTGATGAGCCTGCAGCCGGACGGGAGCGGGTGGATGGGTACCAACCTGAGCGGCACCAACTCCCTGTCCCGTTCGACCGTGGACTACCTGGGCACCGCGCCGGGCGGGGCATACGCTTTCCGAGTGGCCAACACCAACACCAACGCGACCATCACGCTGGACGGCACCACGTTCCAGAACAAGATGGACGGCACCACGTCAGTGTCCATCTCGGCCATGGGCAATTCGGTGATCACGTTCAACGCCATCGACAGCAACACGGGCGATGCCTTCCCCAGCCGCTATCAGAACCTCTTCGGCAGCGGTATCGTGGTGGGCTCGGGTGACGACGTTGGCTCCACCGCCACCGTCACGGCGAACGTCTCGAACACCAGCTTCCTGAACGCGCCCTCGAACGGCCTCACCAACCTGGAGCTGGGGGTGACGCAGAACGCCACGCTGGTGCCCAACATTGCCAACAACGTCTTCGACAAGGTGGCGCTGCCCCTGGCAACGGTGGGTGTCATCAACCTCAACGCCACCGTGATGGGCCGGGTGGGCTCGAACACCACCTCGGGGGTGATCTCGGGGAACAGCATCACGAACATTCGCAGTGGTGCGGGCCCGACGTTCGCCTACGACCCCGCCGGCACCAACGGGTACGTGGGCATGCGCGTCGCGATCGATAACGACGCCGGCGGGGTGAACCACAAGTTGCAGATCCTGAACAACACCATCACCAATGTTGCGCGCCAGGGCCTGCTGGTGTCCGCCCGCGGGGCGGCCAACAACGTGAACGTGCTGGTACAGGGGAACACCATCGGAACGGCGGCCGCTCCGGTCGGTACGGCGTCGGCGCGCCGCGGCGTGGAGATCGAGGCGCAGACGACGGCCACGCTGAAGTTGCAGGTGGCGAACAACCCCAGCATCGTGGGCGGTACCAGCGCGTCCAACTCTGCGCTTCACATCCGGGCGGGTGTGAACTCCGGCGCCACCTCTGCCGTTCAGGCCACGGTCACGGGCAACACCATCGCCAACCCCAACGCTGGCACCAACGACGGCCGCTTCAGGGCCGAGACGGTGTTTGGCAACAACGGGACGATGTGCCTGGACCTGCGCGACAACGTACTGGAAAGTGCCGCCAAGGAGTTCCAGACCAACAACAACGGCGGTACGTACGGCCGCAACGCCTCAGGCAACACCGGCACCATCACCACGGTCGGTGTGGTGGGGGCTGTGGCCTCCTGTACGCTGCCCTCCTTCTGACCCGCTTCACCGGGCCGGGGCTCAGCGGGAGCCCCGGCCCGTTTTTCCCCCCCGCTCAAAACGTGAGGAGGTGGTGGATGTCCGAGCCGTTCCTATCGGAAATCAAGATCATGTCGTTCAACTTCCCCCCCAAAGGGTGGGCGTTGTGCAACGGGCAACTCTTGCCCATCAACCAGAACCAGGCGCTGTTCGCGCTCCTGGGGACCACGTACGGGGGCAACGGACAGACCAACTTCGCCCTTCCCAACCTCCGCGGCCGCGTGCCCATCCACTTTGGCGGCGCCCACACGTTGGGCGAGGCGGCCGGCAGCACGAGCGTCACCGTCAACATCCAGCAGCTTCCCACTCACATCCACTCCATGCAGGCCACCGCGCAACCCGCAGCCGGGGACGACGCCACGAACAACGTGCTGGCCCAGGCCGGACTCAACATGTACACCACCTTCGCCTCGGCGGTGGCCATGGGTGCACAGTCGGTCACCAACGTCGGCGGGAGCCAGCCGCACAACAACATGATGCCGTACCTGACGTTAAACTTCTGTATCGCTCTGCAGGGTATCTTCCCCTCCCGCAACTGACGGAGACCCACCCCCATGGCACAACCCTATGTAGGCGAGATCCGGATGTTCGCCGGAAACTTCGCGCCCAACGGCTGGATGTTCTGCGAGGGGCAGACGCTGCCCATTTCGGAGAACGACGTGCTCTTTCAGCTCATTGGCACCACCTATGGCGGTGACGGCGAGGAGACTTTCAACCTGCCGAACCTGGCCAGCCGGGTGCCGATCCACATGGGCACGGGTCCCGATGGAACCACGTACCAGATCGGAGAAATGGCCGGGACGGAGCAGGAGACGCTGACGGTGCAGCAGATTCCCGCCCACAGCCACGCGGT
>JAHWJJ010000465.1 GCA_019348475.1 Gemmatimonadota bacterium
GGGGGGGGGGGGGGGGGGGGGGGGGGGGGTTTGGGGGGGGGGGGGGGGGGGGGGGCGGCCGGGCCGGGGGGGGGGGCGGCGGCCGCCGTGGCGCCGCGCCTGCCGGGGGGGGTGTCGCGGCGCCGCATGGCCGAGGTGCTCCGGGTGGGGGCGCCCACCATCGTGGGCGTGGGCGCCTTCTTCGTGCTGGACTTCGCCGACCGCGCGCTGCTCAAGCAGATGGTGGGGCTGGGCGAGCTGGGGATCTACAGCGTAGGGTACTCGATGGGAATGATGATGGTGGTGCTGGTCGACGGCGCGTTCGGAAGTGCCTGGCCACCGTTCTTTGCCGCGTTCGTGAACCGCCAGGATGAGGCGCGCGAGCTCTTTGGACGGATCCTGAAGTACTGCCTGCTGGTGTACGGCTCGGTGGCGCTGGGCTTCTTTCTCTTCGCCCGTCCCGTGGTGCACCTGCTCACCGCGCCGGAGTTCCACCCGGCGTATACGGTGGTCGGGGTGGTGGCGGCGGCGTACGCGCTCAAGGCGTGCTACCTGGTGCTGCTGCCCGGGCTGTACTTTCACCGCAAGCTGCACCTGCAGGCGGGGATCGAGTGGGTGGCCGCGGGGGTGAACGTGGCGCTGAACCTGCTGCTGATCCCGGTGCTGGCCAGGGACGGCGCGGCGCTGGCCACCCTGGGCGCGTACCTGGCGCTGACGGGGCTGGCGTTCGTGGTCGGGCGCCGCTACCTGCCGGTGCGCTACGACGTGCCCCGGCTGGCCGCGTGCGCGGGGCTGCTGGTGGGCGGGGCCGGGGCGTCGTACCTGCTGGCGCGGCTCCCCCTGGCCGCGAACGCGGCGTGGGGCGCCGCGCTGATGGCCGCGTTCGTGGCGCTCGCGTTTTGCGCCGTGCTGGACGCCGACGAGCGGCGGGCCGTGTCGGAGCGGCTGCGGGCGTTTGCGCCCGCGCTGCACTCCGCGGCGCGGAGGCCGTCGTGACGGCGGTGCTGCGCGGGCGCAAGCTGCGGGTGTTGAACGTGCACGGCGCCCTCTACGTGCCGTACCTGCTCACCCAGGGGCTGCGCAAGCTGGGGCACCGCGCCGACACCGTCTACTTCGAGTTCCGCGGGCCCGTGCGCGACCTTACCTGGGGGTGCGACTACTCCCTGCGCAGCAAGTGGTGGGCGCTGCCGCAGCAGGCCGCCTTCCTGGCCTGGGCCGCCGCGCGGTATGACGTGTTCCACTTCTGGGCGCAGCCGCACCTGGTGCCGCCGCTGTACAACGTACTCACCAAACACTATCCGCTGGACCTGGCGCTGCTCAAGAAGCTGGGGCGCAAGATCGTCTACCAGTCCGACGGGTGCTACACCATGATCCGCCCCAGCGTGTGGAAGACGCAGATCGACCCGGAGGTGTGCTTCGTCTGCCAGACCACCCAGGGCGACACCTACGGCCACTGCTCCAACCACAACACCATCCGCCTGAACGCGGCGATGGAGAAGTATGCGGACCTGCGCTTCGGCACGGGGCTGGGCTACGACTTCGAGCAGGGCGCGGCGTTCGAGTTCTTTCCCGTGGACACCGAGCTGTGGCGCCCCGGGCTGGAGATTCCGCCGGAGCACGTGTACCGGCGCACCCGCCCGGGCTCGGTGCTCGTCTACCACGGCGTGGGGAGCCACGTGATCGGGCAGCGCGGGAACATCAAGGGGACGCAGTGGATCCGCGACACCATCGCGGAGATGCAGGAGAGCGGGTACAACGTGGAGCTGATGATGGTGGAGCGCGTGCCCAACAAGATGGTGCGCTTTTACCAGGCGCAGGCCGACATCGTGGTGGACCAGCTCCTGCTGGGCGGCGGTGGCCAGAACGCGCGCGAGTGCCTGGCCGTGGGCCGCCCCGTGCTCACCCGGGTGCACCCGGAGCAGTGGGGGGCGTTCGACCGCTCCGGGGGGCGCCCTCCGTTCGTCCCCACCGAGCGGCACAACCTGCGCGAGAACCTGGTGCGGCTGATCGAAGACGAGGAGCTGCGCCGCGACCTGGGCGCGGCCTCGGCCGAGTTCGCGCGGACGGTGCTTTCGCCGGAGGCGTGCGCCGCGCGCTACCTGGCCCACTACGAGAGCCTGTTCGAAAAGGAGGCCGCGTGAGCGCCGGCCGCCGCCCGGACGTGCTGGTGGTGTACTCGGCGTACCCCACCCGCGCCACCGTACACGACGCGCTGTACTCCTTTCGCCGCTACGCCGACGCGCAGGTGCACTACCTGAACGTGCGGCTGCGGCGGGCGCCGGCGTACCTGCGCAGCGTGCCCTTCGACCTGGTGATCTTTCAAACCTCTTTCTTCTCGAACCGGTTCGACGCGCGGTTCCTGGAGCGCACCTTCGAGCGGGCGGCGCCACTGGCGGCGCTGAAGGCGGTGAAGGTGATGCTGCCCCAGGACGAGTTCATCAACACCGACGCGGTAAACCGCTTCATCGCCGACTTCGGCATCGACGCGGTGTTCTCGGTCATGCCGCCGGACCAGTGGCCGGCCATCTACGGAGGGGTTCCGGAGCACGTGCGCATCCACCAGGTGCTCACGGGCTACCTGGATGACGCGCGGGTGCGCGCGATCGAGCATATCCGCGCGCGCGAGCCGGAGCGGCCGGTGGACATCGGCTACCGCACGGCGGGAAGCCCGCCCCCCTGGTTCGGGCGGCATGGGTACCTCAAGCGGCAGATCGCGGACGTGTTTCTGGAGCGCGCGCCCAGGCGCGGGCTGGAGCTGGACATCAGCACCAGCGCGTCGGACGTGCTGCTGGGAAACGACTGGTACCGCGCCCTGTGCCGGTGGAAGTACACGCTGGGGGTGGAGGGGGGCACCAGCATCCTGGACCACGACGGCTCGATCCGCGAGCGGACGGAGCGATATCAGGCCGAGCACCCCGACGCGAGCTTCGAAGAGGTGGAGGCCGCGTGCTTTCCCGGGCTGGACGGCACCTTCCGGGGGTCCTCCATATCGCCGCGCCACCTGGAGTCGTGCGCGTCGGGAACCTGCCAGATCCTCACCGAGGGGAACTACAACGGGATCCTGGAGCCGTGGAAGCACTACATCCCCGTGCGCCCCGACCTGGGGAACGTGGACGAGGTGCTGGAACTGGTGCGGCGCGACGACCTGCGGCGCGACATTACGGAGCAGGCGTACCGTGATGTCGTGGCGTCGGGGCGGTACACCTACCAGAGCCTGGTGAACACCGTGATGCAGCGCAGCCTCGAGACGCCGCGGGCCATAGAGCGGCCGCGCCGGCGCCCGCTGTGGAACGGCGCGGCGTTCGGGTGGATGCAGGGGCTGGACGGCGTGGACCGGCTGATGGCCAAGGCGGCCACCCGGTACGTCAACCCGCTGCGCCAGCGGCTGCTGGGGCGGTGACGGGGCCGCAGGCGTTCCTGGCGGGCGGGGCGGTGCTCCTGCAGGGCGTGTGGCGGAGCGGGAGGTGACCTGGGGGACGGACGCCGCCGGCTG
>JAHWJJ010000466.1 GCA_019348475.1 Gemmatimonadota bacterium
AAGGGGACAAGGGGACAAGGGGACAAGGGGACAAGGGGACAAGGGGACAAGGGGACAAGGGGATAAGGTTCAGGACGCCTGGGCCACGAGCCGCTCCAGATCCCGCTTCACCTCATCCACGCGACGGTTGGAGCGCGTGACCATGCGTGCTTGCTCCCCGGTGGAGTCCTCGATGGTGATCGTGATGGTCCGGTTCTTTGGGGGCCTGGGTGAGCGCCCGTTCAGCGCAAGCGCAAGAACGGACAAGCTCATCATGAGGATGCTCGCTACGATGGCGGGTGTCTCGAAGGTCATGTTGCCTCCTGGTTGGCGTAGAATAGGCAGCTTGCGCTCGCCACAAGCATACCGGTAAACAGCCACACCGATACGGTCAGGACTGCGCGGCCATCGGGGGTGGCACGCGACTGTATGGTCGCGAAGTAGAACGAGCATACCAGTACGCCGACGAGTGACATTCCGGCAGAGAGCAGCTTTCCAAGAGCGTTCTCGCGGCCGCCAGGGAACAGCTCGCCCAGGGCCGCGGCTCCCAGCGTCGTGGAGATCAGCAGCAGCTCACCCTGGCCAACCAGCATCTCCAGGTGCACCGGCCGTCGATCCAGCCGCAGGCCAAAGTACGTCATCGCGAGGGGCACCAGCGAGACCAGGACGCTGAACATGAACCACCGCACGAGCCTCTCCGTCCGCGGGGTCATACGACGCCCTCCATCTGCCTAATGCCGATTTTCCCGGTGCGATAGTGGTCGAGACCTGCACGCAGAATTCGACCCGCTTCGCCCACCCATTGACGAACCGCTCCGCGGTTCGAACCGGTATGTGGCAGCCACCCAGGCCGGGTAGCCGAAGGATAGGCCACCCGTCCTCACGCCGGTCCACGACCACGTCGCACGTCCCCTTCATCATCGCGCTCGTCCTGAATAGATCGTCGATTTTGCTGCCGTCCAGTAAAGTAAAAGCAAACGAAGTACACGCGTCAAGCCGCTGTCCATAGCCGCCACGGACGCGCAAAAGCGGCGGGGGCGCCGCGAACTTCGCGGCGCCCCCGATGCCCACCCACCGATGCGAGCCTTGCTCACACTCCCACCGGCTCGCCCTGCGGCTCCCAGGCCACGATGCGGCCCTCCATGGCGCTGGCGGCGACGGTGTAGGGCGACGCCAGGTACAGCTGCCCGGGGCCGGAGCGGCCGGGGAAGTTGCGGTTGATGGCGCTGATGGTGACGTCCGTGGGCCTGCGGCTCACCCCCGGGCCCGCGTTGATGCAGGCCCCGCAGCTGGGCTCGATGAACGTGGCGCCCACCTCCTCGAAGACGCGGTCGTACCCCTGCTGCTGGCAGTAGGCGTACACCTCCTGCGAGCCGCACTGGATGTACAGCTGCACGTGCTCCGGCTTGCGCACGCCGCGCTCGTGGTACTCGCGAAGGACGCGGGCGTACATGTCCATGTCCTCCTTCTTCCCCGCCGTGCAGCTGCCCGCGTAGGCAATGTCGATGCGCACCTCGTCGCCCAGCTCGTCCACGTACAGGCCGTTCCCGGGGTCGCCGGGAAGCGCGATCATGGGCTGCAGCGCCGACGCGTCGATCTCGATCACCTTGACGTAGTCGGCGCCGTCGTCGCTGTACAGGCCCTTGATCAGCCGCTCGGCCTCGGCGCGGTCCATCCCCCGCTGCTGCACCAGGTACTCCACCGTCTTCTGGTCCGGCGCCACGATGCCGGTGAAGGCGCCCACCTCGGCGGCCATGTTGGTCATCGTCGCGCGCTCGTCTACCGACAGCGACTCCACGGCGGGGCCGGCGTACTCGATGATCTGGCCGATGGCGTGCCCGTCCTTGATGTACGGGTGGCGCAGGATCTCCAGCATGAAGTCCTTGGCCGAGACGTTCTCAGGCTTCTGCCCGTTCACGATCACCTTGAACGAGCGCGGCACCTCCACGCGCACGTCCTTTGTGATCCACGAGTTGAAGATGGCCGTGGTCCCCACCCCGAACGCCACGCACCCCACGGCGCCGGCGTGCGGCGTGTGGCTGTCGCTGCCGATGATCACGTGCCCGGGAAGCGCGTACGCCTCCAGGATCTTGCTGTGGCAGATGGCCTCGGAGCCGTGCTTGCCGTGCCCCAGCTCGCCGTACAGGCGCACGCCCTGTTTTTCAGCGAACTGGCGCTGCTTGACCTCCAGCTGGTTCGCCACGTCCAGCAGCCCCAGCTGCACCCGCTCCGCCGGCATGGCGTCCTTGAGGAACGTCAGGTGGTCGCGGAAGAACAGGATGCTCTCCGGCTCCACCACCCGCTCGTCCGGCCCCACCAGCGACTCGAAGAAGATCGCCGACATGGGCGTGACGTACTCGTGCGAAAAGCGGATGTCCGTCTGCACGAAGCCGCTGTCGCCGGGCTGCACCCACGGCACGCCGATCTCGCCCCGAGACAGGTCGGTGACCCAGTGCCGCGCGAAAATCTTTTCGGCGATGGTCATGGGCCGCGTCCGCTTTCCGTGGCGCGTGCCGTCGGGCGCGCCCTGGGAGTCGGTGTCCACGTTGCTGGTGGAGGTGGCGACGAACTGGGCCGCAGCGTAGTCCACGCCGGTCTCGGGGCCGGGGCCCGGCTCGTTGCCCGCGCCGCTGCCGCGCAGCGCCGCGACGTCGTCCGCGGCGGGGCCCACGGTGCCGGGCTGGTCGTGGTGGCAGCTGATGGGCGGCGTCTGCACGGTGCCCTGCAGGCGCGCCACGTTGTAGTTGAACAGCCCGCCGTGCTCGATGATGCCGCGGGTGATCTCGTCCGCGCCGTCGGTGAACTCGCTGAGCGGGATGGTGTCGCCGCGGCGGATGCGGTCGATGAGCTCGAAGTTGGTGGACGTGAGCACGCCCAGGTTCTGGCAGTTCTCGCGGTAGATGCGCTCGATGTTATCGGCGATCACCACCCTGATGCCGGCCATCATCTCCGCGTACGGGCTCTGCTCGCGCGAGCTTCCCTTGCCGCGCCGCCGGCCGCTGACCGACGCGACGAAGCCGCCCTTCTTCACGCTCCCCTGCTTGATGGGGAACTCGTTGCCGGCCTTGAGCCCCAGGTAGGGGAACTCGCCCAGCGTCTCGTCGAAGTAGTAGCAGATGTAAGCGGGGGTGATTTCGTCGGTGGAGATGTTGTCGCGCAGCTTGCCGCGGACCTCGGCGGTCAGCTGGACGTCTTCCCCCTCCAGCTGGCGGCGAACCAGCTCCGGGTCGTCCACCAGGAACAGGATACGGCCCTGGAGCCGCACCTCGGGCGGCAGCTTTTCGATGGAGCGCGTGAGCAGCGAACGGATCATCGGCATGCAGGGAAAGGGAAGGCCGCGGCGGCCTTCGCTGGGTTCGAATCGATGCCTGTGGCAACGGAGAAAAATGGCACCGCGCGGCGCTTGCGGCAACCCGCGGGGGGAGTTGCGGGAGTGCGAAAGTGCGAAAGTGCGAAAGTGCGAAAGTGCGAAAGTGCGAAA
>JAHWJJ010000467.1 GCA_019348475.1 Gemmatimonadota bacterium
TCCGGCAGCGTGGTGTCCTCCGCGCTCCCCGCGACGGAGCGAAAGCGGGGATGGGCGCCCAGCATGGCCTCCGCCGCGGCCCGCATCTGCGCGTTCGGCTCCACCGCCCAGACGGGGTGCCCCGCGTTTAAAAAGAGCTTCGCCGAAATCCCCGTCCCCGATCCCACGTCCGCCACCGCCTGCCCCGGCGCGAGTCCGGTCTCCTCGCGCAGCACGTCCAGCACCCGCGCCGGGTAGTGCGGGCGGTAGCGGACGTAGTTCTGCACCCGGTCGGAAAAGCGCGTCGTGGCGTCGGCGCTCGGCATCTACTGGATGGCAACCGTGCGCGTGACGGTGACCACCTCGGCGCCCGGGTGGCCGATCCCCACGAAGTGGACGGTGGCGGTGCCGGGGTCGCTGAAGCGCAGGGTCGCGGTGTGCTGGTACAGCTGGATGTCGGCCGGGCACACGTTCGCGCCGGAGTGCACGTCGTACGGGCGCACCTCAGCCGTCGCGCCGGTGGTGCGCACGCGCGTGGGGCCCTTCGACAGGCATCCGCCGCCGTGCGTGATCACCGTCACGGTGAACGCCTCGCCGCGCTGCGCGTTCTGGGGCACGGACACCTCCGCGGGCGAGGAGGGAAGAATCTGGATGACGCCCAGCCGCTCGCCGCCGTCGGGCCCCAGCACGGAGCACCCGGCCAGCAGCGCCGCGGCGCTGACCTGGAGGATTCGGTGGATGGCCGCCATGGGTTCGTGGTCCTGTCGCCGGAGGAGGGGATGTGCCGCGGAGCGCGGCGCCGGGCGTCGTTCCCGGCGCCCCCACAACGACGTGGATCGGCGGTTCGTGACAGCGTGCGTTCAGTCGCGCACGGGCACCAGCACGAACGAGGCGACCAGCATGCACAGCCCCACCAGGTAGGGGACCGGGCTGCCCACCAGCAGGTAGTGCACGGCCCCGAACAGCGCCGTGGATTCGCCCAGCGCCCACGCCACCACGTTCAAGGTGGTGCGCCGCTGCCGGTCGGGCTCCGCCGCGTGCCGCCGCTGAAAGTACAGGATGCCCGCCATGGCGCCGACCAGGTACGCCAGGTTCACCATCAGCAGCGGGCGCGCCAGCTCCGGCGCGCGCGGCGGATCGCGCTGCACCATCACCGAGACGATGCCGCCGAACACCACCACCGGAAGCAGCAGCGACAGCCGGATCAGCCTGAGCTGGGTGGGAGAGGCGCCCTGGTGCGGGCGGCGCGGCGGATCGGTCTCGCTCATGGATGGCGCCAGGAGGGTGGGAGGGGAGGCGCCGCGGACGGTGGAGGTCCGCGGCGTGGTCGAATTCGGGGTCAGCCGCCGGCGGGGATGGCGAACAGCTCCGGGTCCAGCGTGTCGTTGGCGCGGAGGTTGGAGTACACCTCGTGAAACACGCGGCGCCCGCCCACCAGGACCTCCACCTCCGGCGCGATCCACCCGCCCGCCAGCGGCTCGTAGCGGCGGAACCAGACGTGCTGCATCACCCCCGGCTGGCCGGGGACGGGCTCCAGCAGGCGCACGAAGAGCAGGCGCTCGGCCTCCACCGCGAACTGCTTGCCGGCCGTGTCGCCCCGCTCCGCGCCCACCACGTAGACGGGCGTGCCTTCCAGCGTGTCCAGGTGAAAGCGGGACAGGTCGAACCCCTGCCGCCGCAGCTGGTCCAGCGTGCGCTCCGGCGGCTGCCGGTACACGTCGAAGCCCACCGTCATCAGCGGGTTCATCCGGTCGTTGCGGCGCACCACGCGTCCGTGCTGCAGAACGTAGGTGCTGTCGTTCGCAAAGATCACCACCCGCCCCTCGGCCGGCGCCCCCATCTCGATGCGCAGCCGCCCCGGGAGCGCCGCCCACTCGCGCCACTCCTCCGTGTGCGTGCTGTCGCCGGCCAGCACGCGCGTGGTGGCCTGCGTAAAGCTCAGCGTCCGGTACCAGCTGTCCGCGTAGCGGCCGTGCATGGCCCGCACGAGCGACTCCGCGTCGCCGATGGGCGGTTCGCTTCGCGCGGCGGCCGCGCAGCCGGCCAGCCCCAGGGCCGCCAGGGCGGCGAGCGCATGGATGGTTGCACGCATGGAGAATGGGCGGTCACAGGGGTGATGGTCGTCCGCCAGAAGGTAGCCGGGGCGGGAACGCCGCGCGAGGGGTGAACGGCGCACTCCGCCGAGGTGCCCGGCGGCCCCTGCCCTGCGATGGAGCCGCGACGCCGCCGGATCTGCGGTCCGCTCCGCACGTCGCTGGAGGGGCGGCCGCTAGTCGCTGACCACGGGCGCGATGCGCTCCCGGTCGGTGTCGATGGCGCGCTCCACCCACAGCACCTGCACCAGCGTCCACACCAGCATCACCAGCGGCAGCGCCAGCAGAATGCCGAGGAACCCGAACAGGCTTCCGAACAGCACCAGCGCGAACAGGGTGACGAACGGGTGCACCTCCGCGTTGCGCGACATGGCCCACGGGGTGATCAGGTTCGCCTCGATCTGCTGGATGGCGAGCGCCGCGATCCCCACCCACAGCGCCTTCTGCGGATCGTCCAGAAACGCGACCACCACCGCAGTCAGCCCGCCGATCCACGGCCCGGCGAGCGGGATGAACTCCACCACCCCGTTGAACAGCCCCAGCGCCACCGCGTTGGGCACCCCGATCGCCAGGAACGCGGCCGTGCTCAGCAGCCCCACCGCCAGCATCGCCGTCGCCGTCCCCTTGGCCCAGCCGATCAGCCGCTCCCCCAGCAGCTGAAAGATGCGGTACCATGCGAGCCGCACCCCCTCGGGAAGCACCCGCATCATCGGCGTCAGCAGCCGCTCGTTGGGGCTGGCCAGCGCGAACAGCCCGCCGAAGAACAGGATGAGGGGGATGAACAGGATCTCCAGGAAGGTGGCCGCGCGCCCCATCATCCCCCCGCCGCCGCCCTGCCCACCGCCCGACTTGAACAGGTTGGCGGGATGCGGGATGTCGACGTCGATCCCGGTCTGCTCCTGGATCTGCTGCTCCCAGCGCGTGAGCAGCTCCTCCAGCTGCGGCCCGGTCTGCAGGATCCCCCGCGCCTGCTTGATCAGCAGCGGCATCGCCACGGCCAGCGCCGCCACCACCGATCCCACCACCACCAGCCCCACGATGGCCGCCAGCCACTTGCGCCGGATGTGGAGCCGGCCCCGCAGCGCGTTCAGGACCACCGCCAGGATGGACGCGGCATAGCCCAGCAGGAACACGTGCGTGAGCTGGTCCCAGTACCGGTACAGCAGCAGCAGCAGAAAGCCGAGCGCCACCGCGCGATACAGGTGCACGGGGCGCAGCCGCTCGATTGCGCCCTGGTGCGGCGCGGCCACCGCGTCCGCGGGAACGCGCGGGGCGGCCTGCTCCTTCGAGGGGTCCTTGTCCATCCGGCTCCGGTCCGGTGGGGGGAAGACTTGCCTGTCGCGGTGTTCCGCCGGGCAAAGAGCGCACCATCTCTCTGGTATGCC
>JAHWJJ010000090.1 GCA_019348475.1 Gemmatimonadota bacterium
GAGGGACACGCCCAAAACCGCCGTTCGTCCTGTTTGGTTCCGGCTACGCCGGGTTCGGGAAGAATAAGGAATAGGGAACAGGGCGCGGGTGGGTCGAACAGCTTCGGTTATCGCTGTCCATGACGCCGAGCTGGTCCCCTCATCCGCCCGCGCCGGCTTCCATGGCACGTGCATCATGCGTCCGGTGCCCCGCTGTTCGCGCCTGCGGCGGACGCGACCATTGCCGGATCAGAGTCGGGACGAGCATCATCACGCGGCCGGACGGGTCGCACGGTACCGGTTATCGCGCATTCACCCGGGAACCCGCGAGGGCCGGGGCCGGGCCGACCACTCATCCGTCCGAGCCGCAGTCGCAGCACGGGAGCCGCGTCCGGCGTGCACCCATCTCCGTCCCTTGCCCGCCCGCGCGGGCCGAAGGTGGAGGGTTACCTGGTCGCCGCGGGTTCAAGCCCCGCACCGGCGCGTGCTCCACTCAGGACCGGCCCTCCGGGTCGAATTCGTCCGGTTATCGTATTCCAAACGATCCCCAAGGGGGAGCACCGGGCGGAGCAACACATCTGGAGGGCCGGAAAACCCCGCCGCGGCGGCGGGTCGAATCGGATTCGGGTTATCGGACCTCGTGCAGTGTGAAAGCTGTCGTGGTAATCACCCGCCGAAGAGGATCATCCGCCGCCGCGGCACCTTTTTCACTCTCGGCCCGGAAAGGAGGGCGAGAAGAACATGCTGGACTTCACGAAGCACTTCGCGACCCGCATCCGGGCGATGCTCACGCCGCAGTCGGAGCCCATCCCGGACTCCGGGCAGGTGCCCAACTCGGCGGGCGGGTTCGCCTGGGCCATCGATCAGTGGGACCGGCTGGACCGCTTCCTGGTCCTGGGAAGCGAGGGCGGAACCTACTACGTGGGCGAGCGCCCGCTCACCATCCAGAACGCGCACGCCGTGGCCGACTGCCTGGCGCAGGACGGGCCGCGCGTGGTGGCCCGGACGGTCGAGATCAGTGAGTCCGGGCGCGCGCCGAAGAACGACCCCGCGCTCTTCGTGCTGGCGATGGCGGCCGGGCTGGGCGACGCGCCCACGCGCGCCGCGGCGCTGGACGCGCTGCCGCGGGTGGCGCGCACGGGGACGCACCTGTTCCACTGGCTGCAGTACGTCCGCGGCTTCCGCGGGTGGGGGCGCGGGGTGCGGCGCGCGGTGGCGGGGTGGTACACGCAGAAGCCCCCGCGCGAGCTGGCGTACCAGCTGTTGAAGTACCCGTCGCGCGACGGGTGGAGCCACCGCGACGCGCTGCGGCTGGCGCACCCCCGCCCCGCCACCGACGAGCAGCGCGCGCTGTTCGCGCGGGCGGCGTCGCGGACGCGCGAGCCGGTGCAGGGCGAAGGCGAGGCGCTGGCGCTGGTCCGCGCGGCGGACGCGCTGCACCTGGACGCGGAGATGGAGCCGCGCCGGGCCGCGGACGTCATCCGCGAGAACCGGCTGACGCGCGAGATGGTGCCCACCCACCTGCTGGCGCACCCCGTAGTCTGGGAGGCGCTGCTGGAGGGGATGCCGCTCACGGCGCTGATCCGCAACCTGGCCACCATGACGCGCGTGGGGCTGGTGGCGCCGGGGAGCACCGCTTCGCGCAGGGTGGCGGAGCGGGTCGCGGACGCGGACGCGCTGCGGCGGGCCCGCGTGCACCCGGTACAGGTGCTCTCGGCACTGCGCACCTACGCCTCGGGGCAGGGGGTGCGCGGGTCGGGGACGTGGCAGCCGGTGGCCGCGGTGGTCGACGCGCTGGATGCGGCGTTCTACCTGGCCTTTGCGGCCGTGCAGCCGGCGCGCAGGCGCATGATGCTGGCGCTGGACGTGTCCGGGTCCATGGGCGCTTCGGTGCTCGGGATGCAGCACCTGACCTGCCGCGAGGCCTCGGCGGCGATGGCGCTGGTGACGGCGGCCACGGAGCCGGAGCACTTCTTCACGGCGTTCACGGCCGGGAGCTACCCGTCGCAGTGGGCGGGGATGACCAGCGGGCTGTCGCCGCTGTCCATCAGCCCCCGGCAGCGGCTGGACGACGTGGTGCGGTCCATCAGCGGCATCCCCTTCGGGGGGACCGACTGCGCGCTGCCCATGCTGGAGGCGCAGAAGAACCGGTGGCCGGTGGACGTGTTCGTGGTCTACACGGACAACGAGACCTGGGCGGGGAGCATCCACCCCGCGCAGGCGCTCCGCCAGTACCGGGAGCGGATGGGGATCGCCGCGAAGCTGGTGGTCGTGGCGATGGCGTCCAACGGGTTCAGCATCGCGGACCCGGAGGACGCGGGGATGCTGGACGTGGTGGGGTTCGACGCCGCCGCGCCCCAGCTGATCGCCGACTTCGCGCGGTAGAGGGCACGGACCGGGACGCCGGTCCGTGCCCCCTCCGCGGGGGCTCGGACCCATCCTGGAACGCGAACCTTTGCGGGGCCGCGGCTGAGCGCCGCGGCTCCATCTACCGAACGAAACCGAACCATCGCATGAACAGCGTAAAGCAGAAGGAGGAAGCGCCGGAGCAGCGGGCCGGGCCCGGAGACTACTACGAGGTGGTGACCGAGTTCGGGACGTGGTACGTCAGCGGCCAGACGGCGGCGCGCATCGGGCGCTCGCTGGACCGGCGCTGGCGGCCCCGGTGGATCAAGTTCGTGGACCTGAGCGGCAGCCGCGCATGGGTGCGCGCCGAAGCCATCGAATTCATCTCCGAAAGCACCGAGCACCAGCGGACGCGGGACCGTACCTTCCGCTACCTGATGCGGAAGGAAAGCAAGGCCCACCGCCGCTGGGACGACGACTACTGAGAGATGGGCCGCATTCGATCGAATCGCGTAGCTGCCGTGGCGGAATCGGTCCCATAGCCGGCGGGGCCAACTCTCATCCAGATTGTCCGGCCACATCCATCCGGGAGTAGCCGTGATCTGTCTGGAATGCGGCAGAGACGTGCGCAGCATCAACTACCGGCACCTGCGTTCATGCTGCGGGTCAAGTCCTGCCGAGTATCGCAAGAAGCATCCGGGTGCCGAGCTGATGGACCGGGACGTTCGCGAGTCCATCAGCCGGCCGATGGAGCGGAATCCTCGATGGCGCTTACGCTCCGGACGCACGTGCGAATCCTGCGGCAGCGCGATCTACCGCAAAACCCGCGGCAGCCGCTGCAGGAACTGTCGTGGGCGCAGCGGACCCGCCAACCCGTTCTGGGGAAAGCGGCACAAGGACGCGACTCGGGAGCAGATGAAGGCCGCAGCAGCGCTGCGGGATCCATCGACGTACCGAGGCGGCGGCGCGGATCCGGCGCTCATGAGCCAGCGCCGTTCGGAAGAGTGGGCACGGCGCTCTTCCGAAGAGAAATCGCGCCACCTGCAAGCGTTTATCGCTGCCGGACAGCGGCACAACAAGAAGAACAGTAAGACGCGCATCGAGACGCTGGTGGCGGCGATGCTCGACGGCATGGGCGCAACGTACCGCCAGAACGTGCAGATCGGCCGGTTCAACGTCGACTTCGTGGTGGGTGCGCTGATTATCGAATGCTATGGCGACTTCTGGCATTGCAATCCCGCGATTTGGCCGGCAGACCGGTACAATGCCTCGCTCCACGTTACGGCGGCGGAAAAGTGGGCACGCGACGCCGCGCGGCAGGCGGTGCTGGAACGAAAAGGCTACGCGTTCGCCGCATTCTGGGAAACACAGATCCGTGACGCGCCCCATGAGGTGGAGAGGGCGATCCGGAGGCTACTGGCGATGGAGAGGGATGATGTTTCAGCGACTGAATGACAAGACGATCATGTTCGGCCAGCACGAGGGGACGGCGATCGACCAGATCGTCAACGTCTCGGGTAAGGCGGAGCGTGCGGCGCTGCTCGCGGACGGTCACGTCGGCTTCACGATGCCCATCGGCGGCGTGGCCGCGTACGACAAGAAGGTGTCGGTGGTGGGCGTTGGATTCGACATCGCCTGTGGAAACGCGGCCGTGCGCACGGACCTGAGCGTGGGCGACATCACCAGGGGCGGGCTGACGCTGGACGAGATCAAGCGCAACCCGCACCGCATTGCCCAGGACCGGGCCGCCAACCAGCTGGCGGACGAGATCCAGTCCACCATCTCGTTCGGCATAGGCCGCAAGAACAACGCGGACGACGCGCCGGTGGACCACCCGCTGTTCCTGGACCCGGCGTGGTACGCCATCCCCAACACGGGCGGCTACCGCGACACGCTGCGCGACAAGGCGCGGCGCCAGCTGGGCACCGTGGGGAGCGGCAACCACTACGTGGACGTGTTCGCCGACGAGGCCGGGGCCGTGTGGGTGGGCGTGCACTTTGGCAGCCGGGGGCTGGGGCACACCATCGCCAGCGACTTCCTGGCGCTGGGGCAGGGGCTGGGCTGGGGCCGCCGCGCGCCGGAAAAGGAGGTGCTGCTGGACCTGGAGCAGCCGCTGGGGCACGACTACTGGCAGCTGATGGAGCTGGCGGGGCAGTACGCGTACGCCGGGCGCGAGTGGGTGGCGCGCAAGGTGGTGCAGCTGCTGGGCGGCACCGAACTGGAGCTGGTGCACAACCACCACAACTTCGCCTGGAAGGAGACGCACGCGTCGCCGGAGGGCGAAGAGCGCGAGTACGTGGTGGTGCGCAAGGGTGCCACGCCGGCGTTCCCGGGACAGAAGGGGTTCATCGGCGGGTCCATGGGCGACGACGCGGTGATCGTCCAGGGCGCCGCGGCGGCGGACGAGGAGACGGCGGCTCTCCAGCGCGAGGCCCTGTTCTCCACCGTCCACGGCGCGGGCCGCGTGATGAGCCGCACGGCCGCCGCGGGCAAGGTGCACCGCAAGACGGGACGCGTGATCACCCCCGGCCGCATCAACCGCGAGATGGTGGGCGAGTGGCTGGCCAAAAAGGGCGTGATCCTGCGCGGCGGCGGCCTGGACGAGGCGCCGCAGGCCTATCGGCGCCTCACCAAGGTGCTGGACGCGCAGGGCCCCACGATCCAGGTGGAGCACACGCTCCATCCGCTGATCGTGGTCATGGCCGGCGCGGGAGAGATCGATCCGTACAAGGACTGAGGGAAGTGCGTGAGTGCGGGAGTGCGGGAGTAGAAGGGCGGCTCCCGCACTGAGGCACCGTCGGAAGGAACCGAAAAACAGCTGAGCGGAGGGTGTGACAGTGGGAAAGAAGAAGACGAGCCAGCAAGCGTGCTTTTGAGCGCACCAGCAAGCGGCGCCGCGGCTATCCGTCCGAGACGAAGGTAAACCGCGGCGTGCGCATCGTCCACGGCGACAAGGAGCTGCTCGAGAAGCTGGGCCGCAGCGACCTGTGCCCCTGCGGCAGCGCGAGGCGGTTTCAAGAAGTGCTGCATGAAGGGAGGCGGCCACGACGGGTCCAACCGCCACGACTACTTTCAGGGAGTGAGGTTCGGCGGAATGCGCAGCCTCGCGCCCGAACGCGCCCGCGATCCGACATCATGAGGTCATCCGGCACACCATGCGGGATGAAAGCGCCGTTCAACCTCCCCCAGGGGTTTTGGGGGGAGGTGCGAGCCTGAGCGAGCGGAGGGGGCGCGGCGCGGAGCCGGCTACCTGCTGCGAGCCTGAATCGGCAAACCGGGCCGCCGCGCTGCCCCGCACCACAAGTTCACACACCATGCTCCTGACCATCCGCACCACGCACCGGCCGGCGACGGACCTGGGCTACCTGCTGGGAAAGAACCCGGCGCGGGCGCAGTCGTTCGAGCTCGCGTTCGGGCACGCGCACGTCTTCTACCCGGAAGCGGACGACTCCGCGTGCACGGCGGCACTGCTGCTGGACGTCGACCCCGTCGGGCTGGTCCGCGGCCGGGGCGGCGGCGAGGGCGCGCTGGACCAGTACGTCAACGACCGACCGTACGTCGCGTCGTCGTTCCTGTCCGTCGCCATTGCGCGGGTGCTGCGCAGCGGGCTGACGGGCGCGTGCAGGGAGCGCCCGGAGCTGGCGCAGACGCCGATCCCGCTGGAGGCGCGCCTGGCCGTGCTCCCCGCGCGCGGCGGCGAGGACGGCGTGCGCCGCCTGTTCGAGCCGCTGGGCTACGCGGTTGAAGTGCGGCCCCACGCGCTGGATGCCGCGCACCCCGAGTGGGGCGACAGCCGCTACTTGACCGTCACGCTGGCGGCCATCGAGCGGCTGTCGGAGCTGCTGACCCACCTGTACGTGCTGGTGCCCGTGCTGGACGGCGCCAAGCACTACTGGGTGGGCGACGAAGAGGTGGCAAAGCTGGTGCGCCACGGCGAGGGCTGGCTTTCGGCCCACCCCGAACGCGAGTGGATCGCCGCGCGCTACCTGAAGCACCGCCGCAGCCTGGTGCGCGACGCCATCGCCCGGCTGGAGCCGCAGGAGGAGGCGGAAGACGCGGCCGACGAGGCGCCGCAGGCGGCAGAGGACGCGCTGGAGGAGCGCATCAGCCTCAACCAGCAGCGCCTGGCCACGGTGCTGGCGGCGCTGCGCGGAAGCGGCGCGCGGCGGGTGGTGGACCTGGGGTGCGGCGAGGGGCGGCTGCTGCGGATGCTGATGGACGAGCCCGCGTTCGACGAAATCGTGGGGATGGACGTCTCGCACCGCGCGCTGGAGATCGCGGCCGACCGGCTGAAGCTGGACCGGCTCCCCCCGCGCCGCCGCGAGCGCATCCGGCTGATCCACGGCTCGCTGATGTACCGCGACCGCCGGCTGGAGGGGTACGACGCGGCGGCCGTGGTGGAGGTGATCGAGCACATGGACCCGCCGCGGCTGGCGGCGTTCGAGCGGGTGCTGTGGGAGCACGCCCGGCCGGCGACCATCGTGCTCACCACGCCGAACGCCGAGTACAACGTCCGCTGGCCATCGCTCCCGGCCGGCAACTTTCGCCACCGCGACCACCGGTTCGAGTGGACGCGCGCGGAGTTCCAGGTGTGGGCGGACGGTGTAGCGGAGCGGTTCGGCTACACCGTTCGCTACGCCCCCGTGGGGTCTGAAGATGCAGAGGTGGGCGCGCCCACGCAGATGGCCGTGTTCACGCGGGTGGACTGACGGGCGGCGGCGTGTCAGCGGTTGCGGATCAGGCCGACCACCAGGCCTACGGTCCCGCCCGCCACCGCGCCGCCACCGATGAGGAACGGGAAGGCGAGGCCGCACATGGAGCCCGTCGACCTGCACTCCGACCAGAGCGAGAACACCGCGAGCGACGCCGCCGCCCCCGTCACCGCGCCCGCCGCCGCGCCGACGCCGACGTGCCCGGCCACCGACAGCGGGCGTGCCGCCGCACCGTCCGCGGGCGCCGACGACGGCCGCAGTTCCGCCGGGAGGCCGCGGGTCGCGGCGACGACCGGAGTCGTGGCCGCGGGGGCGGGGTGCACGTGCCAGGGCGCGCCCGGCGCCACGTCGGCGAGGCGCTGCGCGTGCGCGGGGGCGGCCACCGCTGCGCAGGCACCGGCGATGGCGAGAGCGAGCAGGAATCGGATGGAGCGCATCGGATGGTCGGTTCGGGAGAAGCACGCCCGGTGGGCAACCCTCCGCAACGCACACATCAGACGTTTCGTGACACGCGACCGAGGACGCGTTCACGGGCAGCACGGCGGATCCATCAGGCCGGCTCTCGGGATGCAAAGCTGATGATCCCGGGATCTCAGACACCCGGCGGGCAGCGGCTGCGCTTCGTTACAGATACTGACGTTCACATCCAATGACCGATACCAGCCAGGAACACGCCGGGTCCCGCGCCGCGCCGGCGCCCAGCATCCGCATCCCCGACCTGTCGATGGTGGTGCTGGTGGGCGCGTCGGCGTGCGGCAAGAGCACCTTCGCGCGGCGGCACTTCAAGCCGACCGAGGTGCTGTCGTCGGATTTCTTCCGCGCCATGGTGGCGGACGACGAGACCGACCAGTCGGCCACGACGGACGCGTTTGCCGTGCTTCACTTCGTCGCGCGCACGCGGCTGCGGGCGGGGCGGCTGACCGTCATCGACGCCACCAACACGCAGTCCGCGGCGCGCAAGCCGCTGGTCGCGATCGCGCGGGAGACGCATGTGCTTCCCGTCGCCATCGTGCTGAACGTGCCCGAGCGCGTGTGCCAGGCGCGCAACCGCGAGCGCACGGACCGGCAGGTGCCGCCGCACGCCATCACCAGCCAGGTGCAGCAGCTGCGCAGGGCCATCCGCGAGCTGCGGCGCGAGGGCTTTCGCCACGTGTTCGTGCTGGACCAGGCGGAGGCGGAGGCGGTGCAGACCATCGTCCGCGAGCCGCTGTGGAACGACCGGCGCCACGAGCACGGGCCCTTCGACGTCATCGGCGACGTGCACGGCTGCGGCGACGAGCTGGACGCGCTGCTGGATGCGCTCGGCTACCTGCCGGGCGAGGACGGCGTCCGCCGGCACCCGGAGGGGCGCAAGGCCGTCTTCGTGGGCGACCTGGTGGACCGGGGGCCGCGCATCGTCCACGTCCTGGCCACCGCGATGGGGATGGTGCAGGCGGGGAGCGCGCTGGCGGTGCCCGGCAACCACGACGTCAAACTGGTGAAGGCGCTGCGCGGGCGTGACGTGCGCATCGCCCACGGCCTGGACCGCTCGCTGGCCGAGCTGCAGGCGCAGACGCCGGAGTTCCGTGCCTCGGTCGCCGAGTTCCTGGACAAGCTCGTCAGCCACTACGTGCTGGACGGCGGCGCGCTGGTGGTGGCGCACGCGGGGCTCAAGGAGGAGCTGCAGGGGCGCGGCTCCGGCACCGTGCGCGAGTTCGCGCTGTACGGCGAGACCACGGGCGAGACGGACGAGTTCGGCCTTCCCGTCCGCTACAACTGGGCGGCGGAGTACCGCGGCAGGGCGGCGGTCGTCTACGGCCACACGCCGGTCCCCGAGCCGGAGTGGCTGAACCGGACGATCAACATCGACACCGGCTGCGTGTTCGGCGGGCGGCTGACGGCGCTGCGCTGGCCGGAGCGCGAGCTGGTGTCCGTCCCGGCGCTGCACACCTACGCCGAGCCGGCGCGCCCCTTCCTGGCCGCGGAAGAGGCGGCGCCCGCGCTCACCGCGCAGCAGCGGCAGGACGAGGTGCTGGACCTGGAAGACGTCACCGGCAAGCGCATCGTGCAGACGCGCCTGGCCGGGCGCGTGACCATCCGCGAGGAGAACGCGGCCGCGGCCCTGGAGGTGATGAGCCGCTTCGCCGCGAATCCCCGCTGGCTGGTCTACCTGCCGCCCACCATGTCGCCGTCCGCCACCACGGCCCAGCCCGGGCTGCTGGAGCACCCGGCGGAGGCGTTCGCGTATTACCGCAACGAGGGGATCCCCCGCGTGGTGTGCGAGGAGAAGCACATGGGCTCGCGCGCCGTCGCCGTCGTCTGCCGCGACGAACAGGCGGCGCGGCGGCGCTTCGGGGTGGTGCAGGAGGGGATCGGCATCGTCTACACCCGCACCGGCCGCCGCTTCTTCGACGATGCGGAGATCGAGGCGCAGGCGCTCGGTTTCGTGCGCGACGCGATGGCGGCGGCGGGGTTCTGGGACGAGCTGCGGACCGATTGGGCCGTGCTGGACTGCGAGCTGATGCCGTGGTCGGCCAAGGCGCAGGAGCTCATCCGCGGGCAGTACGCCGCCGTGGGCGCCGCCGCGCGCGGGGCGCTGGGCGAGGTGGCGGACGTCCTCCGCCGCGCGCAGGAGCGAGGCGCGCCGGTAGAGGACCTGCGGGCGAAGTTCGCCGAGCGGCAGGCACTGGCGGCGGCGTACGTCCAGGCGTATGGGCGCTACTGCTGGCCGGTGGGATCAGTGGACGACCTGCGCCTGGCGCCGTTCCACGTGTTGGCCACCGAGGGCGCGGTGCACACCGAGCGCGACCACCTGTGGCACATGGACGCCATCGGCCGCATCCGCGCCGCCTCGGACCGGCTTCTGTACGCGACGGAGCACCGCGTGGTGGACGTCACGGACCCGGAGAGCCAAGCGGCGGCCATCGCGTGGTGGGAGCAGATGACGTCCGGGGGCGGCGAGGGGATGGTGGTAAAGCCCCTGGACTTCGTCGCGCGCGGCCGTCGGGGCGTGGTGCAGCCGGCCGTGAAGTGCCGCGGCCGCGAGTACCTGCGCATCATCTACGGCCCCGAGTACACGGTGCCGGAAAACCTGGAGCGCCTGCGCAGCCGCGGACTGGGCGCCAAGCGATCGCTGGCGATGAGGGAGTTCGCGCTGGGGGTGGAGGGCCTGGAGCGCTTCGTCCGCGGCGAGCCGCTGCGCCGCGTGCACGAGTGCGTGTTCGGGGTGCTGGCGCTGGAGTCCGAGCCGGTGGACCCGCGGCTGTGAAGGGGGGACGGGACCGCCGGACGTGAACAACGCACTTCTCTGAAGCCCGATGTGCGGCAGGCGGTCAGCAGGTCTGGCCGGATCCGCGCCGCGCCCCCTCCGCTCGCTCAGGCTCGCACCTCCCCCAAAAACCCCTGGGGGAGGTTGAACTGCGCTTTCATCCCCCACACGCACGCGACGGGCGCGGGGACGCGGAGGGGCAGAGGACGCGTAGAACCCCGCCGTCATCTGTTCTCCGCGTCCTCCGCGCCCTCCGCGTGAGACCAGCAGTAGAACTGTGGGTGCACAGCAGACCGTGGGAATCGGTATCAGTCGAAGCGCCCACTGTCATCCCGAGGAAGGCGCCCCGCGCGATCCCGCCGTGTGCTGGATCTCGGGGCACCGACCGAGGAATCTACTCCGCCGTGCTCGGCGCTTCGCTCCGGCGCTGGAGCCCGTGTCCGGTCTCCATCACTCCATCACTCCACAGCTCCTTCCACGACACCCTGCCAGCGATTGGCCTTACTGCGCCAGCCGTCCGCCGGCCCAGATGCCAAGGACGACGGCGGTGAGCGCGACGAGGAAGCTGCCGCCAGCGTAAGCCACCGCGAGCCCGTAGGCGCGCGACTGCAGCAGGGCCACCGTCTCGTGTCCGAAGGTGCTGAAGGTGGTCAGGCCGCCGCAGAAGCCGGCGGCCAGCAACGCGCGCAGGTGGTGCGGATCGTCGCGTGGCACCAGCGCGACCACCAGGCCCAGCAGCAGCGAGCCCGCCACGTTCACCGCGAAGGTGTGCCAGGGGAACGCGCCCGGCCGCGCGGGGCCCACCGCCTGCCCCGCCGCGTACCGCAGCAGCGAGCCCGCCGCCCCGCCCAGCGCGACATACAGCCAGGGCACCTCAGCGAACGGGCACGGCGTTGTTGGAGCGGTCCATGTCGATCAGCACCCACTCCGGATCCAGCACCGCCTCCGCGGGCCGTTCGGCAGTCACCACATCAACCGTCTGCCGGCGCGCACGCGATTCCAGCGTGCGCGTCTGCCCGTCCACGCGCAGCACCCCCGGCATCCCAGCCTCTCCCATACGCACCCCCGCCACGCGCGGGCGCCCGCGGCCCCCCCGGCGCCGGGTGGGCGCGCGGGCGATGCCGT
>JAHWJJ010000091.1 GCA_019348475.1 Gemmatimonadota bacterium
CGGCGGTGCTCGAGGCGCGGATCGCGGACGCGCTCTCCGCGCCCGCAGAAGCGGTCGCGGGCCCCTTACGCGAGCAGTTGCTGGCGCTGTACCACGGGCGGCTGGTGGAGTGCGCGCCCGCGGCCGGTGCGCGCACAGCGGCCCCGGTGCCCGCGTGAGCCCGATCGCTGTCCCGGGCTGGGACGGGGACGCGCTGGCCGGCGCCACGGGACGCGGCGTGCGCGTGGGGGTGATCGACAGCGGCTGGGACCGCGCCCAGCCCGAGCCGCGGGTGCGGCCGGGGATCGCGATCCTGCGGCTGGACGGCCCCGGCGGCGCCCGGCGCGCCGGGGACGACGGCGACCGCTTTGGCCACGGCACCGCCTGCGCGGACCTGGTGCTGCGCGTGGCGCCGGACGCCGAGGTCGTCCCCGTGCGCGTGTTCAACGACGCGCTTGAAACCTCGCCCGGCGTTCTGGCCGCCGCCATCCGCTGGTCCGTCGACGCCGGGCTGCAGGTGCTGAACCTGAGCCTGGGCACCTGCGACCCGGCCGGGCTGCCGGCGCTCTACGCCGCCTGCGAGTACGCCCGGCGCCGCCGGGTGGTGGTGGTGGCCGCCGCCCACGCCGAGCACGGTGCCAGCGCGCCCGCCGTGTTCGACAACGTGCTCAGCGTGGGCGCGCTGGCGGGGAACAACCGGTTTCGCGTGGTCTACCGGCCGGGTGAGGCGGTGGAGTGCCTGGCGCACGCCATCCACACGGACGTGCGGTGGCTGGGGGGCGAGCGGGTGCTCGTGGCCGGCACCAGCTACGCGGCGCCCATCGTCACCGGCGCCGTGGCGCGGATGCGGGAGCTGCACCCGGAGGCGGACCTCGCGGCCGTGCGCGCCCTGCTCGCCCGGCACTGGCCCTCACCCGCTCACGCAGACTCGCACCCTCTCGCACAAGCTGCGTGCGAGAGGGTGTGAACTTCGCCGGCTTTCGCTCGGGACGGAGCGGGCCTCCCGCAGGTGAAGCATCGCGTGGGTTGCGAGGCTTTCCGCAGCTGTTGGGCGGCTTCAGCCGCTCAGGCCGGGGGCCGGTTCCAGATGCGCGCAAGAGCGCGCGGGGCACTGCGCGTCGGGCGGTCCTCCGCTACCGCACCAGCACGAGATAGCCGTGCGCGGGGATTTCCAGGCGCCCGTCGGCGGGCAGCGTCACCGGGGCGCGGGTGAACCCGTCCGTGTAGCGGCCGGGCTGCCCCAGCGCTGGATCGATGCGGGTGCGACGGCCGGAGGCGGACCGGATGGAATCGGCAGGATGCACGCGTTCCTTGGTAGAGACGATGCTGCCGGCGAGGGGGCGGGATCCGAATTTTTTTGGATAGGCAGAGATCAACGTTGCGCGGCGGGAGCCCGCGGAGGCACATCATCCACCCGATTGCGATCTGGAAAAGGCCGCCCCCGGCTGGACGGAGGACAACGCGTGGATGAGCCCGCCTCGGAGAAGGAGGATGCGGGCCGCTCCGGCGGGCGCCGGCGCGCGCGTTACGCTCCCCCGCTGAACGGAAAAGCCGCAGGCGCGGAGACAGTTTCAGCGCGTATGGCCGGATCCACGCCGCGCCCCCTCCGCTCGCTCCAGGCTCGCACCTCCCCCAAAAACCCCTGGGGGAGGTTGAACTGCGGTTTCGGAGCTGGCGCACTTCACCCTTCCCGGCCTCCCCCCGCAAAATTTGCGGAGGAGGACGGGCGAGGGGCGCCGGCGGACGCGGGTCGAAGCGCGACTCGCCCGTACGTGGGCCGGCGGCGCGCTCCGCGTCAGTAGAAGCGGCGTTCTTTGGCGTTTTCGCGCGTCAGGCGCACCACCGTGCTGTCGCCTCGCACGGTGACGGGAACGTTCCACTCCAGCATCAGGTTGGGCAGCACGTACGCGGCGTAGACCCAGAACCGCCCCTCGTCCGCCGCGAGTCGCGCGACGCCTCGCGCGTCCGTGGTGTCCGTCGCGGTGCCCACGCCCAGCTCCGCCATCTTCGCGCGCGACACGCTGTCGAACGGCGCGAACACCTGCTGGCGCCACTCGCGGCGGCTCGCGCGGATGGAGTCCACCTGCTTCTGCACGGCCGCGCGCTGGGCACGCACCTGGCGGACGGCGGTGTCCCCGGCGGCGGCGAGCTGGGTCTCGCGGGCGTTCAGGCTCTCCAATTGCGTAATCAACGCCGCGGGGATCGCCGGCTCCGGCTGCCCCGCATCGTTCGCCAGCGAATCCATCAGGGCCTGGCGGTCGTAGGGAAGCAGAAATACCGGCAGGTCCGCGATCGGCTGGCCGCCTTCGGCCAGCGAGGCGCGCACCACCACCTTCGAGTCGCTGCACCCGGCAACCGCCAGGCAGGCGGCCAACAGCAGCAGACGCTTCATCAAACGCGCTCCGGGAGGAATGGGACGGATCAACGGGCCGGACGAACGCAGCGGCGCTCTCGGCACTCGACAGGGCGGGGTTTCGCAAGCGGCGCGCCGGGCGGCGCGGCGCCTGGCGTTCGGGGCCGCGGCGGCGCTGGTTTGCGCCCCTTTCGCGCGGCCGGCCGCGGCGCAGCTGCAGATCCCCCGTCCCACCGGCTACGTAAACGACTTCGCCAACGTCATCCCGCCGCAGGACGAGGCCGCCATCCAGGCGGTCATCGACGAGGTCAAGGCGAAGTCCGGCGGCGAGATCGTGGTCGTCACCCTGCCGTCGCTCCAGGGCGAGTCGCGCGACGACGTGGCGCTGCGCATCGGCCGCGAGTGGGGCGTGGGGAAGGCGGGCGAGCCGGGGGACCCCGGGCGCAACACGGGCGCCATCGTCCTGGTCTCGATCCGGGACCGCAAGGTGAGGATCGAGACGGGGATCGGCACCAACACCTTCATCACCGCGGCCGAGGCGGGGCGCATCGGCCGCGAGCGGCTTGTCCCCGCGCTGCAGCGGGGCGACTTTGGCGGCGGGATCCTGGCGGCGGTGCAGGGGCTGGCGCAGGAGTACGCGGAGGAGTTCAACTTCGCGTTGAGCGGCGCGCCGCCGCCCGCGCCGCGCGTGGAACAGCCGCGGCCGGGGCGGCGCTCGTCCGGGGGCGGGGGCGGGTTCATCTTCTTCCTCTTCCTCATCTTCATCCTCTTCTCCATCATGCGGGGCGGGGGAGGGGGTGGAGGCCGGGGGCACCGCCGCCGCCGGCGCGGCTGGGGCGTCCCCCTCATCATCCCCTTCCCCATCGGCGGCGGAGGCGGCGGTTGGGGCGGCGGTGGGTTCGGCGGCGGGGGCGGCGGGTTCGGCGGGTTCGGGGGAGGCGGCGGATTCGGCGGCGGCGGATGGGGAGGAGACTGGTGAAACGCAACGAGAACGAACGGCCCGAGGAGCGCGCCCGGCGCTTCGCCGCGGAGATGGCGGCGGCGTACGGTGAGGAGCTGGTCTCGGTGGTGCTGTACGGCTCCGCCGCGCGCGGCGAGTACCGCCCCGGGGTGTCGGACCTGAACGTGCTGGTGCTGCTGCGCGAGGTGTCGCCGGCGGCGCTCAGGCGCGGGTCGAAGGCCGCGCGAGCGTGGGTGGCGCAGGGAAACCCGCCGCCGCTGATGATGTCGGTGGACGAGTGGCGCGGCTCGGCCGACGTATGGGCCATCGAGCTGGCCGACATGCGCGACGCGCACGTCACCGTGGCGGGCGCGGAGCCGTTCGAAGGCATCGACATCCGCCTGGAAGACCTGCGGATGCAGTGCGAGCGCGAGCTCAAGGGCAAGCAGATCCAGCTGCGGGAGCGCTACCTGCTCTCCGCGGGCGAGCCGGCGGAGCTGGGGGAGCTGCTGGTCCGCTCGTTCAGCACCTTTCTGGTGCTCTTTCGCACGGTGCTGCGGCTGGGCGGCGAGGGCGGCGCGCGCGACGCGGAGAGCGTGGTGCGGCGGCTGGCGGAGCGGGTGGGGCTGGACCCCGCGCCCCTGCTGGAGGTGCACCGCGCGCGCGCCGGCGGGCAGAAGCTCAAGCCGCAGGCCGACGCGCCGGTGGTGGTGGGGTACCTTGACGCGGTGAGCCGCGTGGTGGAATACGTGGACCGGCTGGTGCACGGCGGGGCCGAGCTGCCCCGCGCGTGATTTCGCGACATAGAGGGACTACCCGAACTTTGTCCTCCGGAGGAGAACGATGCGGGCTTTGAAGAGCATGATCGCCCTCACCCTGGCGCTGTCGCTGGGGGGGTGCGGATACAACCGGATCCAGGCGCTGGACGAGCGGGCCGAGCAGGCGCGCAGCAACGTGGGCGTGGCGCTGCAGAACCGGAACCAGTTGATCCCCAACCTGGTGGCCACGGTAAAGGGCGCGGCGGAATTCGAGCGCGGCACCTACACTGACGTGTCCCGGGCGCGCGCCGGGCAGCTGGCCGCAGCCGAGCAGCAGCTGGGCCAGGCGCGGCAGCAGGTGGACCAGGCCGTCGCCAACCGCAACGTGGCCCAGATGGAGCAGGCCGACGCGGCGGTGACGCGGCAGATCGGCACCTACCTGAACATCGCGGTCGAGGCGTACCCGCAGCTGCGGGCCACGCAGAACTTCCTGGCGCTGCAGGACCAGCTGGCCGAGAGCGAGAACAAGATCGCGCGGGCGCGGCAGGACTACAACGAGGCGGTGCAGCAGTACAACACCTTCATCCGCTCGTTTCCGCAGGCCATCACCGCGAAGGTGAGCGGTGCCGACCGCAAGGAGCCGTACCAGCCCCCCGCAAACGCCGACCAGGCCCCCACCGTGGACTTCGGCAACACGCAGAAGTAGCCGGGCCGGGGCGCGGACCAGTCAGCCGGTGCACGGAGCGTCCGTGCACCGGCTGACGCGCTTCCTCATCGGCTACTCCGGACGATCCCGCCCCTCCCGCACAAACGAGGCGATCTCCTCACGCGTGAAGCCGAGATCCATGCTCTTGATCGCGAGTGGAGAAGCCGGCCGCACCTCGGGCTTCAGGATAAAGCTCTGTCCGTCGGTGCGGCGGAACCGCACACTGCCTTCGCGGCTCGCTTTGTCGAGAACCGACGAAAGGTTCTGCTCGGCTTCCGAATCAGTGAACACCTTCATCGTTTCACCTCCAGCAGAAGCGGCAGCCGCGCCCACACCCGGCAGAAGCGACGGCTACGGCGCAGAACAAGGCGGTGCGGATCATTGGCTGAACCTGTCGTCGTAGGACAGAACGCTACGGGCGCCGCGAGCGGGGTCGGGACCGGGTGTGCGGCCGGACGTACGTGCCATCCCTCCGGTAGTAGCCCCGAACGCGGACCGTGCCGCCGGAGCTCGGCGCAGCAGAGGACGAACCCGACACGGACGAGTTATCATCTGCCGAGTCCTTTGCGATCCGACGAATGATGGACCGGCCGGCGGGGATGTGAAATGCGGCGACGTAGCGCGTGCCGTTGAGTGCGCGGATCGTGACCGCGTTCGCGCCGCGCCGACCAGCCTCCGGTGCGAGGTGCGCCAGCAGATCGGCGTCCGGCGCGCCGATCATCACCGCCGGCTCATCGAACACCTGAACCAGCGTCGCCTCCGGCGGCAAGTCGTATTCGGCGGTCACGTGCTGGACCTTTTCCGCCGGCACTGCGTTCGGATGCACGCCGGGAACACAGGCGGCAAACAGGATCGCTGAGGCGAAAGTGAGAAAGCGAGATGGTAGGCTGAACATCGTCTCTCCTGTGGCATGAAGTTGCTGGAACCCCGGGCATCTGCCGGGGGCAGTGCAGTAAACGACAGCGATCCCAATCGGTCAAGTCTTACGTGAAATGTTCGGGGGTGCAATGCCACTCCTGACAATCGCCGGCACGGACTACAGAGTGACCCGCTTCCGCTAGGCGGTCGATGCGCACGGCCTGTCCGTCAGGAAAGCGGGCGGTGATTTCCAGCTCACCACCCAGCGCCTCAACGACGTCGCGCAACGTGCTCACGTGGATGTCGTCGCGGCGCTCGAGCCGTGAAACGTTCCCCTGCCGGATCTTGAGGCGATCCGCCAATTGAGCCTGGGTTACGCGCCGGGCCTTCCGCAGCTCGTCCAGGGTCCATGGAGGCCAGCATCGCCTCCGTCTTGCGTTCCGCCCGCGCGATGGTCTCCGGCGAAGCGGTTGCGCGGATTTCTTTCCAGTTCCGTCGGCCCATCAGAGAAGTTCCTCGTCTTTCAGCTCTTGCAGGTACTCGTCGTACAGGCGGTCGGCGGCGGGAACGTGCCGCTCGCTCCGGAAGTGATATGCTGCCGAGGGTATATCTCGCCTGCGGAGAGTGCAAGGCTGATGAACGGAGCGAACAATGCGGGGAGAGGGTCGGGAGGAGGTGACGCAAGGCAGAGGGATGAGTGGCGGCGGGGTTTGCGGAGAACTGCGCGATGCAGCAGACGTACAGCTTCCGCCGCAGCAAGGATGCTTTGCTGCCGATTTCGCCCCTCTTGCGCCAGGTAGCGGACCCACTTCCCGCCAACGCCATTTTGGACTGTACGGACGTTGGAGAATGCGATTAGATTGAATGCAGATCCCTGGAGAGGAGGGCACATGGCCACGGTTGTCTCGATGACCTGGGAAGAGCTGCTCGAGAAGGCGCTGCAGCTTCCGTCGGATGAGCAGGTAATGATCGCCCGCGCGCTGTACGAGAACCTCGCCGCCGAGGAGGATGATGAGGATCCCGCCGAAGTGGAGGCGGCCTGGGCGGAGGAGATCCAGCAGCGGATCGAGGAGATCCGAAACGGCACGGTGGAGACCATCCCGGCTGATGTCGTGATGGCCGAGATGCGGGCGCGTTTCGGATGACGCGCTCCATCCGCTTCACCCCGCCGCTCGCGGATGCGGATGGTTGATGCACACCCTTGAAGAGGAGCGCAAATGGCCGACGACGTTTCCAGGACTCTGGATGAGCTTCGCCAGGAGGCGCTGAAGCTGCCGCTTCTGGAGCGGCTGGAGCTCGCGGAAGTCCTCTTCGACAGCGTGGATGCGGAGGATGAATATGCGCGCTCGACGGACGCGGAGACTGCCTGGGCGGAGGAGATCAAGAACCGTGTAGAAGAACTCGATGCGGGAACGGCTGAATCCAGCCCGGTTGCTGATGTTTTCGAGCGGGTTCGCGCGCAGCTCAACCAGATTACGAATGCGCAGGCTCAGCTGCGGTGACCGATGATCGGTTCCTCGCCGCGGCTGAGCGGGAGTTCGCGCGCGCCGCGGACCGATACCAGCGCGAGCAGCCGGGTCTGGGCGACGTCTTCGACGCCGTGAAAGAGGCGGCCGAGCGCGCTGTCATGTACCCGGAACGCGGAAATCCGTACTTCTTCGGCACCCGGCGCATCATTCTCAGCCGGTTCCCTTACAGCCTCGTCTACGTGGTACGGCCGATCCGCACAGTCATTGTTGCCGTCGCGCACCAGCGGCGGCGGACGGGATACTGGCGGAAGCGGCTGCGGTCCATCCACTGAACGCGAAAGGCTCCCCCCGGGAGCCTTTCGCGTTTGTGGAGACGGGGAGTCCACCGGGAACGGCGCCTTCACTCCCGCCGTTGCTCCACGAACGGGCCCAGGAAGACGATCACGGGGTCGCCGAGGGCGCGGGCGGCCCGGTGCAGGCGCTCGGCGGTAAGGCCGTCCAGGTCGGCCAGCGCGCCGGTGGTGCGGCCGGTCACCAGGACGCGCCGCGCGAGCGCGCGGGCCCGCGCCTCGGGCGACTCCAGCTCCAGCATCCGCTCCCCGCGAAAGCGTCGCAGCCGGCTGGAGAACTGCGCCTCGCCCAGCGCCTCGCCGGCGTACTCGGCCACGGCGGCCGAAAGGCGCTCGGCCCAGTCCTCCACCTCGCGCGGCGGCACCACCAGCTCCAGCCGCAGCTGCCCCCCGCCCGCGTGGCGCGTGACCTCGGCGCGCGAGTCGTACACCTGCGGCCGCAGGGGGCCGAACGAAACGCGCTCTACCGCCAGCCGCGCCAGCATCCGCAGCGCCTCCTCGTCGGCGTCCGCGTCGAACGGGTAGACGGCGGCCACCCACGCGGTGATGGAGTTGTACTGCTGGCGGACGGGCCGGTCCGCGGGGGCGGGCGCATCCACCTCCGTCCGGCGCACCGGGCCGGGGTCCATGAACCCCCGCAGCGCCTGCGCGGCCTCGGGGTCCACCGGGCCCACGATGGCGACCACGGCCCGGTCCGCCGTGAACCCGGCGCGCAGAAAGGCATCCACGTCGGCCACCCTGACGCGCCGCACGCTGGCCGCCGTCCCCACGGCGGCGCGCCCCCACGGGTGCGCCTGGCCGAACACGGCCGCGTCCACCTGCCGGGCCAGCGCGTCCGCCGGGCTGGCCTCGCGCGCCTCCAGCTCCGCCGCGGTCGCCGTGCGCTCGCGCACGGTCGCCAGGCTGTCCACGGGGTCGCGAAAGAGGGCCACCAGCAGGGTGCGCGTGGCCTCTTCCCAGGTGTCCGGCGCGGCGATCACGGTGAACGACACCGCGTCCTTGTGCTGCACCACCGTCAGCTGCGCCGTCAGCGAGTCCAGGATGGGGACGATCGGGGCGGTGACCGAGCGGGCGGTGAGGTAGGTGATCCCCTCCTTCCCCGCCGCCTCGTCCGCGGGGCCCACGGCGATCAGCACCTCCGCGGCCACCACGGGGGTCCCCGGCTCCGGGCGCACCACCACGCGCTCCTGCGCCGCCGCGGGGAAGGGCAGGACGCAGAGCGCGATGCAGGCGGCGATCGATCGAATCCGCATCGTCACCGGCGGTTCAGGCGCTGGGCGGGCACTTCGACGACGGCGGGCTGGGCCGCCAGCAGCAGCTCCAGCACGGCGCGCACGTCGTCTTCCGTCACCCGGGCCACGGCGGCGTAGAAGCGCTGCGCGGAGCCCGCCTCTTCGCCGCGGTCGGAAAACGCGCCCAGCACGTCGGCCATCCGCTCCGGCGTGCGGGCAAAGAAGAGCATCTCGCGCCGCACGCTGGCGGCGGCGTCGCGCACCAGCCTCTCGTCCAGGTTGTCGCGCAGCCCGGCCAGCGAGCCCTCCACCGTCCGCCGTGCGACGGGGACCAGCGAGTCCGCCGTGGCGACCACCAGCGCCAGCCCCTGCCCGTGGTGCGTCCACCAGTGCTCCACGTCCACCGCCGAGCGCGTCATCCGCCGGCGCAGGTGGTTGCGCAGCAGGCGCGCCGTCACGGTGAGCGCCGCGGGGTCGGCCCCGGGCGCGTTCCACCCCCGGCCGAACCAGCCGCGCGTGGCCTGCGGCGTGTCGGCCGCGAAGGCGCGGACGGTGTCCGCCAGCGGCGCCACGCCCTCGCCCGCCGCCGCGGGAACGTCGCGGAAGGCGCGCCGCACGCCCGCGATCTCCACGTCGCCCACCGCCACGATGGACACGCGCTCGGGGCGGTACATGGCCGCCCACACCTCGTCCAGCCGCGCCGTGTTCAGCCGCGCCATGGCGGCGTCCGTCCCCGCCGCCGGAAGGTCCGCGGGAAACAGGCGGGCGCGCAGGGCCGCGCGCACGTACTGTGGCGCGATCTCCCGCTCCGCGGACCGCTCCTGCGCCACCGCGGCGGCGGCGGCCAGCAGCTCGCCCGTCCCCGCCGCGGGGGCGCGCAGCACGCCCCGCAGCGTCTCGGCCAGGTAGTCCAGCTCCGCCGCGGGGCCCACCACGGTGTAGACCACGGCGTCCGAGGTGCGGATGGCCTGCACGCGGCCGCCCACGCGCGCCACGCGCTCCTCCAGCCGCGGCAGGAGCAGGTGCTGCATCAGGTGCCCCGCCCCCGCGTACCCCGGCGGGTCGTCCGCCAGCAGCGAAAGCCGCAGCGCCACGATCGGAAGCGCGGGCTGCCGCAGCACCACGATCGCCGGCTCCGCCAGCGCGGCGCCGGCGGGCGCGGGGGGCACGGTGTCGGGCGCGGCGAAGGCGACCGCGAAGGCGACTGCGAGGTTCAGCATCGAGTGGATGAACGGATGGGGCTCCGCCCGGCGTGCCTGCCGGCGCGGAGCCCTTAATCTTTCACCAAATTCTGTTTACGGCCAGTCCGCGGCGGAAGAAAAGAAAAGGAGCGCCGCGGCGGGCGCTCCTCCTCATCCATCCACCGTCCCCGCGCCGTTCAGGGGAGCGCGTCGCCGATCACGAAGTTCAGCGGGTCCACCTGATTGCCGTTCTGCTCCACCTCGTAGTGCAGGTGCGGCCCGCTGGTAAGGCCGGTGGCGCCCACGTCGGCGATGCGGGTGCCGCGCTCCACCGTCTGCCCCGTGCGCACGTGCAGGCGCGACGCGTGGGCGTAGCGGGTCACGTAGCCGTAGCCGTGGTCGATCTCGACCATGTTGCCGTAGCCGTTGCTCTTGTGGCCGGCGAAGATCACGCGTCCGCGGGCGGCGGCCAGGATCGGCTCGCCCACGCGCGCGGCGATGTCGATCCCCTTGTGGGGGCGGGTGATGCGGAGCACCGGATGGTAGCGGTTGCCGCTGAACAGCGACGAAAGGTGCCCGTTGGCGGGAAGGATGGTGGGGGTAGACGCCATGCGCTCGCGGTTGCGCTGGATCTGCGTGAGCGCCTCGTCCATGCTGGTGCGCAGCAGGGCCGCGCGGCGGGTGAGCGCGCCCAGGTCCTGCTGGTTGGTCTCCACCTTGCGCCCCACGCGCGGGTTGAGCCGCGCCAGCGCCGCCGAGGTCCCCCCCGTCCCGGGTCCGCCTACGCCCACGCGGCGGACGTCGGAGTCGATCTCCGGCAGTCCGGCCACCACGCGCAGCTGCTCGTCTTTCTTCGTGAGCGCCGCGATCGAGCGGTCCAGCGCCTCCATCTGCCGGCGCATCTCGTCCACCTCACCGGCCAGCGCGCTGTTCTCCGCGCGCAGGGCGGCGTTCTGGACGTGCTTGGACTGCTTGACGAAAAAGGCGATGCTGAAGGTTCCCAGCAGCAGCACGCACAGCAGCACGGCGGAAAGGGCGGCTCGAATGCTCTTGCCCGACACCTGGAACGAGCGAACGCGCTCGTTGTCGTGCGGGACGAGCATGAGCGTCCAGCGGGATTGGGGCATGACCTGCGCTGTGTAGTCAGGTGACGGAATCGCGCGGGCAGGATGCGAATGCCCGCGCGCCGGGATGTCAGCCTTGGCTGTTGATGGAGGCAGCCAAGTTAGGTGCGGTGGACGGGGGTGTCAAGCAAACGCATGAGCCGCAACCTCATACGTCCCTCTGCCCCGCGCGGCCGGTCCGGTGTCGACGGTGTGCCGGGGTGAGTGGCACCATCCGTTCCTCGCGGCGCCGCAAGGACGCAAATCGTTTCTCCGCACCTGTTTCCGTGTATCCACCGCCCAGGCCGCGGATCCCGGCGGCGGTGCAGGATGCATGATCTCTTGCAGAATCTGCATCCGTAGCAGATGTACTGAAGGGGCTCGGCTTTGCGCCCAGCCCCTTCAGTACATTCGCACTCACGCACTCACGCACTCACGCACTCACGCACTCACGCACTCACGCAC